>JAJFUH010000112.1 GCA_021372535.1 bacterium | reverse complement strand
AGATCATTTCGACCGGATATGCCGGAGCTGCCCGCGGAACGTTGAATTGCAGCGATCTCGGCATCTGCCCCCGTCAGCAGGCGGGGATACCGCACGGCGAGCGGTACGAACTGTGCAGGAGTGTTCATGCGGAAATGAACGCCATTATTCATGCGGCCCGCACCGATATGCTCGATTCGATCCTGTACCTTGTCGGTCTGGATGCCGAGAACGGTGAAATCGTTTCGGGAGCCCGGCCCTGTAAAATCTGTACCCGCCTTATTATCAATGCCGGTATCAGAACGGTAAAAGTACTTGAAAACGAAGTGCTTGTCACCACATACGATGTGCAGGATTTTATCAACAACGAGCAGTTCGATCTCAAGCAGGCGCGCGGATATTGAGCCTGCCGTTTCGATACGACCGCTTACTGTTACCCTCATTATCAGGGGATAAAGGAAATTATGAACGTTGCAGATACTATTCTTGATTTAATTGGCAATACACCCATGCTCCGTCTTAAAAGGATCAACAGGGGCACGGTGTATGCGAAAGCGGAGTTTTTAAATCCCGGGGGTTCGATCAAAGACCGTGTGGCGCGCTGGATTATCGAGGATGCCGAGCAGAAAGGGCTGCTGAAACCGTCTTCGACAATCATCGAAGCGACATCCGGAAACACCGGCATCGGCGTCGCGCTGGTCGGAAAGCTCAAGGGATATCGTGTCATAATCGTCATGCCCGAGGACATGAGCGAGGAACGCAAGAAAATCGTTGTCGCGCTCGGAGCCGAACTTATCCTTACACCGAAAGAGACGAGTATTACCGGAGCCGTGGAAAAAGCCGAGGAGCTTATCGCCAGAACACCGGATTCGTTCAAGGTCGGGCAGTTCGAAAATCCGCGGAATCCCGAAGCCCACTATAAAGAAACCGCCGTTGAAATCTGGGACCAGATGGAAGGCCGCGTCGATGCGTTTGTCGCCGGTGTGGGAAGCGGCGGAACTCTCGGCGGTGTCGGGCGTTATCTCAAGGAGCGGCTCAAAAACGTGCATATCGTCGCGGTGGAGCCGGCGAACTCCGCGGCACTCCTCGGCCATGAGCCCGGTCTGCATGTCATACAGGGTATTGGCGATGGATTTGTTCCGCCGGTTCTGGATGTCAGCCTTATCGACGAGGTTGTCACGGTGACCGATGATGATGCGATTGAAACAACCCGCAGTCTGGCGCGCATCGAGGGCATTCTTGCGGGGACTTCCTCGGGAGCGAATGTCTGGGCGGCGATTCGGGTCGGGAAAAAACTCGGGCCGGGAAGCCGTGTCGTAACCGTGCTCCCGGACAGAGCAGAACGATATTTTTCGACAAGCCTGCTCTGATAGTGTTGCTGTGAAAAAAACAGCGAACATTCTTTACGCTGAAACGTTGAAAAAGTACCATGATAGATGTAGTAACAGACATAGATGAGATGCGGCTCGTTTCGGAACGGAAGCGCGCCGAAGGTAAAACGGTCGGGTTCGTGCCCACAATGGGCGCCGTCCACGAGGGGCACCTGAGCCTTGTCAGGCGCGCACGAGAACTGTCCGATTTCGTTGTGGTAAGCATTTTTGTCAATCCCACCCAGTTCAGCCCCGGTGAAGATTTCAGGAAATATCCCCGCGATCTCGAAAGCGATGCCCGCGCGATTGAATCGGTCGGCGCCGATCTAATTTTCGCTCCCGAATCCAGGGACATGTATCCCGGGGGATACGCGACCTATATAATTGTCGAAAACCTTACCAAAGAGCTCTGCGGCCATTCCCGGCCTACACATTTCCGCGGGGTGACCACGGTTGTTGCGAAACTTTTTGCCATTGTAAATCCGCATATGGCCGTTTTCGGCCAGAAGGATGCCCAGCAGGTGGCCGTGGTAAAACGCATGGTCAGGGATCTCAACATACCGGTCACAATTGAGGTAAGCCCTGTCGTCCGCGAGCCCGACGGCCTTGCGATGAGCTCGCGGAACAGGTACCTGACCCCCGAGCAGCGCAGCAGCGCAACCGTACTTTATCGATCCCTCTGTTTGGCGGCGGATAGTGTGGCTTCGGGTGTAACCTCGTCGAACGATATTATCCGGAAAGTCCGCAGCACAATAAGAAAGACCGACGGCGCAAAAATCGATTACGTTTATATTGTCGATCCCGATGAGATATCGCATGTCGAGCGGATCGGTGAAAACGCGCTTCTTGCTGTAGCGGTGTGGTTCGGCAAGACGCGGCTCATCGATAATATTGTGCTGCACGGAAAGAAAGGGTGACGTATGCAGATCGAAACGCCGTTTACCAAAGCGATCGTGAAAAAATATCCCGAACAGGTTGTGATCGTTCTTGCGAAGGAGCACTCGGGCAGGGTCAATCCCATTACAATCGGCTGGACCATGCTTACCTCGCATGAGCCACCCATGATGGCTTTCTCCGTGGGGGTGACACGGTATTCGCTCGATGTGCTCCGTGAGGCGAAGGAATGTGTCATCGCTTATCCGTCCGAGAATCAGGCTGAAGCGGCGCTCTTTTTTGGGACACGATCGGGGCGGGATACCGATAAACTGGCGCTTTCGGATGTCAGAACCGCTCCTGCAAGCTTGGTTGACTGTGTCCTTATGGACGATGCGGTCGCGAATTTCGAAGGCCGGATTACCGGGGAGATAAAAACCGGCGACCATGTGATTTTTGCCTGCGAGATCGTTGCGGCACACGTTAACCCGGACGCTCCCGGAAGACTGTATACGGTTGGAACCGGATACCGGATGTCGGGAATTTCAGTGAAAAACCAGTAGAAAATCAGAAGGATGCCATGCAGAGAATAATCCTGAAATCCAAAATTCATAATGCGACTATAACCCAGGCTGATCTTGAATACGAAGGCAGCATCTCGATAGACGAAGATTTTTTGATAATGACCGACATCGTTGAACATGAACGCGTCCAGGTTGTCAACCTCAATAATGGCGAGCGGTTCGAGACCTATGTAATATGCGCGGAGAAAAAATCCGGGATAATCGGTCTTAACGGACCGGCGGCGCGGCTCGGGCAAAAAGGCGACCGGGTGCATATTCTTTCGTATGCCGTTGTCGATGACAATGAAAGGATGAATTTCAGACAAAAAACGGTTTTTCTTGACCACAATAACACCGTAACCAGGAGAAAATAACCTGTGTATCGGAAGAAGGGACGCCTGTTATAAATTTATTCCAATTCACACTTGACATGACACACGAAACAATGTTAATTACCATGCAGTATATCAGTTGAACACAACTGTGAGGTACGCCGATGCGAAACAATAGACTGGTAATTTTAGGATGCGTGTTAACCGCCATGATGTTCACAGCTCTTTCCGCTTATTCACAGCCGTACGCTGTTTCGGATTCCAAAGGAAAAAGCGTTTTCCAGTTACCGCTGAAACCCAATCTCAGCCTGAAAAAACTGAGCCTGCTCGATCCCGAGCGTTTTACCATGAAACAGCAGTATTCGATGAATTTTTCCTCGGTGGGCGGAAACGGTACAATGATGGGAATGTATCTGAACACGATGGAATACCGGTTCAACATGCCGCTGACCATGAGGCTCCGTGTGGCCTACCAGTCACAGAACGCGCAGCTCTTCGGCGATAAAAACTATTCCGGTTATAACGATCTTAATGGCGGGAGGGTCTATATTCCCTCCTTCGATCTTGTATACAAGCCGTTTAAAAATACTGTCATAGGATTTTTCTACAGGGATTACAGCTCGATGAATAATCCCTATTCATATAACAGCCCTTACGGTTATGGGTATGACAGGTTCGGATATTCACCTTATATGGGGTTTTAAGAAAATTTTCAGTGTATGGGCTCTGTTTTTCAGGCATATTGATGTTATTCGACGGGATACGTAGTATAACTGCGTAATCCCTTTTTTTATTTCAGCGGAACAGGTATCTCCTCTATAGATGGCATGACCACGATAACCAAAATTACCGTACTGGTGTCCGCCACAGTGCTCTGTCTTTCTCTCGGTTCGCTTATAATTCTCAATAACTCACAACGCCGTCAGGAGGCCAAGCCCCCGGTGAAGTTCGATTCACTTGTCAGGGTTGCCGTGCTGAACGGCTGCGGAAGAGAGGGCCTTGCGTCATTGTGCGCCCGCAGGCTTCGCGATGAGGGATTCGATGTTGTCAATGGAATGGGAGGAAACGCCGATTCATTCGATTTTGATGTTTCGGTTATCGTCGACCGGAGAGGGGATGCCCGTAAAGTGCGGATGATTGCGGACAAGACCGGTATCAGGGAAATAATAAACCAGCACTCCGATAATCCATATATTATTGAAGATATCGTTTTTATAATAGGTCGTGACTGGGATACCCTGAGTCTTTTCAAAGAGGAGGGTAAAGATTGAATGTGAGTCTGAATCACGATACAGAGCAGAATGTTGACCGTATCGTTGATCTTATCATGGAAAAGAAGGGTGAAGATATCGTTGTGCTCGATCTGCGGAATATTACCAGTGTTTCGGACTTTTTTATCATTGCCACCGGCAATTCTTCCGTTCATGTGAAGGCAATCGCCGATGAAGTCAGGGAAAAGCTGAAAAATAATTACAGCATCAAACCGTGGCATGTCGAGGGGTATGAGGCACAAAAATGGATTCTGCTTGATTATGTCGATATCGTCGTGCATGTTTTCGATGCCGGAACACGGACGTATTATTCCATTGAAAAGCTCTGGGACGATGCCGGGGTTCGTAAAATCGAAACGGACTATTAACCCGGATAATCAGATTTTATTAGACACGGATTTACACGGATCAAACGCGGAATAATAATTTATTCCGGTTATCCGGTCAGTGTATAAAACTTCCATATGAGATGTATTTTACCCGTTACAGTGTCATTCCCGTGGAAACAGGAATCCATCACAGTTCTCAAGGTTTGCGTGAAAAATATTATTGAATAAATCATATCAACCATTTCTACCTGTCGGGGTATTTTATGAGTATCGTTGCAGTAGGCTCCATCGCCCTCGATGATGTTGTCACCGAAGCGGGGTCGGTTACCAATGCTCCCGGTGGTTCGGCGCTTTATTTTTCCGCTGCCGCTTCTCTCTTCGCTCCGGTGCACCTTGTGGGAGTTGTCGGGGACGATTTTCCCCGTGAAGAGATCGAGTTTCTCGAACGGCGCGGAGTGAATCTCGATAATCTGCATGTAATCGGAGGCGGTAAAACGTTCAGATGGTCGGGAGAATATGAACTCGATATGAATAAACGCCGGACTACAAACCTCGAGCTCAACGTGTTTCAGGATTTTAATCCCGTTCTCAATGATACCGCCCGTAAAGCGCCGTACGTTTTCCTCGGCAATATCGGCCCCGAGCTCCAGATGCAGGTGCTTGACCAGACCGAGAATCCGCGGTTTGTCGCCCTGGACACGATGGAATGCTACATCAGCGGTAATTCCGCCGGGCTATGCGATGTTTTGAAGAGAATCGACCTTCTCTTTATCAACGATTCCGAAGCGCAGATTCTTACCGGCGCATCCAATCTTCTGAAAGCTGGCCGCATACTCCTCACCATGGGACCGCATTCGGTAATAATCAAAAAGGGGGAACACGGGTCGCTGCTGTTTGGTAACGATACATTTTTTACCATTCCCGCCTATCCGGTCGAAACGGTCGCCGATCCCACCGGCGCGGGCGATACATTTGCCGGGGCGGTGATGGGATACTGCGCCAGAACGGGATCGACCACAACCGAAGCGCTCAAAAAAGCCGTTGTATACGGCGGGCTTGTGGCATCGTTCGGTGTCGAGGATTTCAGTCTCGATGCCTTGAGAGATATAACGTTTGCGGATGTGGAAAAGCGCATGGATCGCTTCCGCGCCATAACCTCTTTCTGAGGAGCGAGGAATCCCGTATGCCTGTCGAAACGCTCCGCTGGACTGACAACGCCCTCGATATCATCGATCAGCGTCTCCTTCCCGTACGCGAGGTACGGATACTACTCAGAAAGACCGGGGAAGTCTGCGACGCCATCAAAACCCTTGCTGTCCGTGGCGCACCCGCAATAGGTGTTGCGGCGGCCTATGGAGTTGTTGTCGCGGCTCTGGAGAAATGCGACAGGGATTATATCCGGTCTTCGATTACACGTCTCCGGGGGACGCGTCCCACGGCGGTGAACCTTTTTTATGCGCTCGACCGTATGGAGTCGGAAATCGATACGGCGTTTGAATCCTCCGACCCGGTGAAGGTGCTTCTTGATACGGCGCGAGCCATCCACGAGGAAGACGACAGGATATGCCGTGAGCTTTCCTGTCATGGCGCGGAATTGCTTTCCGATGGCGATACGGTACTTACGCACTGTAATGCCGGAGGACTGGCGACATCGGGTTACGGCACCGCGCTCGGTATCGTGTATGCCGCCATCGGGGAGGGGAAACACATCCGTGTGTATGCCGATGAAACCCGCCCTCTTCTGCAGGGGGCCCGTCTCACTGCGTGGGAACTGGCGAAAAACGGCGTGGATGTTACCGTTATCTGCGACAACATGGCTGCGGCAGTGCTCAGGGAGGGAAGGATAAATCACGTCATCGTCGGGGCTGACAGAATAGCGGTTAACGGCGATACAGCAAATAAAATCGGAACATACGGCCTTTCCGTCTGCGCCCGTGAGCATGGCGTACCGTTTTATGTGGCGGCGCCGCTGACCAGTTTCGACTTTTCCATCGCTTCCGGCGCCGGAATTCCCATAGAGGAGCGTGACGCTTCCGAGATTAATACCATCAACGGTGTCCGGACCGCTCCTTGCGACGTATCATTTTACAATCCCGCCTTCGATGTGACACCGGCGGAGAATATATCCGCGATCGTTTCGGAAAAAGGCATTGCGGTTCCTCCCTTTGAACCGGTGCTGAAAAGCTGGAATGCCCGGAACATCCGTACCGGCCGGAAACGCTAACCATGAGAGTGCCCACGGTATGATTGCCATCGGAACATCTGGTTTCAGCTTCAGGGACTGGAAGGGTGTTTTTTATCCCGGGGATATAAAACCAGCCGATATGCTCGGGTATTATGCCCGCTATTTTTCCGCGGTCGAGATAAATACGACGTATTATGGAATACCATCGCCGAAAACATTCGAACGCATGGTCGGCGCGACTCCCGATACCTTCGAGTTCATGGTGAAAACCAACAAGGCAACGACCCACGATCTCAAGGATGCCGATATTTACCCGTCATTCGCGGAATCTCTGGCACCGATCAGGGAGTCCGGGCGTCTTTCGGGAATACTGGCTCAGTTTCCCTGGCGGTTCCGGAATACGCAGGAGAACAGGCGTTATCTTGCCGAGATGTCGGATCGTTACAACGATGCACCCCTTTTTGTCGAGTTCCGTCACGACAGCTGGAACCGTGATGAAGTCTTCGACTTTCTGAGAAGGTCGGGGCTCTTTTTTGTCTCGGTGGATGAGCCCCCGATGGGAAACATGATGCCGCCGGTTGCCGTGGCGACGGGTGATAAAGCCTATGTTCGGTTTCATGGCAGGAACAGGGAAACATGGTGGGGAGATTCGGGTGACCGGTACGATTACAATTATTCGGAAGATGAGCTCGGTGAATGGATCGATAAAGTGGAGGAGCTCGAAAAAACGGTCTGGAAACTCTACGCGTTTTTCAACAACTGTCATCAGGGATATGCCGTACGAAATGCATTGATGTTCCGTGATCTCATGAAACGGAAGGGAATGGATTTCCTGACCGGACTCGACAGCGATGCGGCGGTTAACCCGGTCGATTCATGAATTCAAAAAGGATATAACATGAGACTGTGCTGGAATGACGGGTTTGGCGGCCCGTTGAAAGATATGAAGCCCGAAGAGGCAAAAGTCTACTATGACATGGGATTCCGTGTTGTCGGTATCAATTCGGGCGATGCCGAAGCCACCGATGCGGACATCGACCGCGCGAAGAACATTATCAATGATGCGGGTCTCATGCCCGGGCCCTTCGGCGGGGGAAGAACGACCTTTCATCCCGATCCCGCCGTCTGCCGGGAATATAAACGCGATCTGGCAAAGGTACTGCGCATCGCCGGAAAACTGGGATGCCCGACCATACGGATTTCCGGCGGGAGCTGGGATCCGGCCAACCGGTGGATGCATCACCCCGACAATTTTTCCCAGAAATCGCTCGACCTGTTCATCGAGAACACACGGGAGCTGGTCCCGGCTGCGGAAGACAACGGAGTTACGATCTGCCCCGAAACGACACAGTGGACAATAATAAACAATATCGAGCGGATGAAGGAGTTTGTCGACCGCATCGATTCGCCGTACGTGAAGGTTGTTTTCGACTCGGTCAACCACATGAACGCCGAACGTGTCTACGATTCGGGCCGTTTTGTACGGTGCGCCGTCGCGACGCTCGGGGACAGGATCGGGGTGTTCCATGTCAAGGATGTCATGGTTCAGGACAAGCTCCTCGTCGTGCACATCGACGAGGCGAAAATGGGTACAGGCCTGTTCGATCATGAGGCGCTCATAAAAGTGTCCACACAGCTCGAACCATGGAAAACATTTTCCCTGGAGCACATCAGCGACAGAAATCTGATAAAACCGGCGTACGACTATATTCAGAGTGTCGCCTCACGTATAGGACATACATGGTCCGATCCCCGCTGCACCCGTGAACGGTTTGAAAAGGGGCTCTGCAAATGAGGAATCAGTCGATTTCCGTGCTGCCCGATTATCATATCCATACCACCTTGTGCAACCATGCCGTCGGCGACATGGAAAGCTATGTGGAGCGGGCGGTAGAACTGGGGCTTGAAGAAATCGGTTTTTCGGATCACATGCCGGTGATGCCGGAACCGCACTTATGCATGGGATATGCGGATTTGCCTGTGTACATCGGCCGTGTCCGTGAATTGCAGCACCGCTACGAGGGGCGTATCACCATTCGGCTCGGGTGTGAGATGGATATGGTTCCCGGAAAGAATGATGAAATCCGGCAGATCATCGAGAGTTCGGAGTTCGATTACGTCATCGGGTCCATCCATTACCTCGATGGCTGGCCGTTCGATCAGGAACAGTACAAAAACATATTCGAGGAGAGAAATCTTGACTCCCTTTACGAGAAGTTTTTTAACGCTGTCATCGATGCCGCCCGGACAGGATTGTATGATATAGCCGGTCATGCCGACAATATCAAACGCATGGGATATCGCCCCAGCGGAGGGATTTCCGCTCATTATGAACGTGCGGCTTCCGTGTTCAAAGCCATGGATTGCGCGGTCGAGATCAACACCTCCGGCATCGATTCCGCAGCCCGTGAACCGTACCCTTCGCCCGATTTTTTACGAATTCTTCGCGCGTATGATGTTCCGGTCACCCTGGGCTCGGACGCGCACCGTCCCGAAAGGGTGGGGAATCATTTCGAACGCGCGCTGGAATATCTCCGTGACGCCGGTTATGACCGTGTTGCCTGTTTCCGGGGAAGAGAGCGCTTTTTCAAATCCCTGAACCCGCAGCCGGAAAGGGGCATCCGGTGAGTAATGTCGCGGCGTTTTCCTATGCGCTGATTTCGGCGCTGTTCCTTACCGGCTCGTATCCGACCTTCGGACTCGGTTTTTTTGCTTTTGTGAGCCTCATTCCGCTTTTCCCTGTCTTCATGAAGTGTTCCACCGTCCGGGTACTGTTGTGGACATGGGTTTCAGGCGTCATTTTTCTCGGAATAACCCTTTTCTGGATTCACCACATAACATGGGGGGGAATGGTTGGGGCTGTTATTGTGCTCGCGTTTTTCTTTGCCCTGCCGTTCGCCGTTTCGCGGATAATTTACGAGGTCTCGCCGCGTCTTGGCTTTATCGTTCTGCCGTTCGCGGTTGCCGGGATGGAGTGGATACGGTCGTTCGGTTCCCTCGCGTTCCCATGGATGATACTCGGCAATTCGCAGTCATCGTACCCGTTTTTTATCCAGTTTGCCGACATTACGAGCGTGTACGGTGTTTCGGCATGGATAGTCCTTGTCAATATAAGCTCGTACCTGATTATGAGAAAAAAAACTCCCCGGCGCTGGTTATTGTTTGCCGCGCTTTTCATCATTCCGATTGCCTATTCGATGGCGGTCGTTCTTACCGGTCGTTCGGACGGTAAAAAAATGCAGGTAGCCCTTGTTCAGGGGAATGTCATCCCCGAAGAGAAGTGGGAAGACGGAATGGAGCTCTGGAATATCAATCTGTACCGTTCCATGAGCGTGGAGGCGGCATCGTCTTCGCCCCTTGACCTCATCGTATGGCCGGAAACGGCAACCCCGGTATACCTGCTCGAAACCCCGCGCTACCGGCGCATGGTTCAGTCGCTCGTGGATTCCATCGGCGTTCCTGTTCTCACGGGAACCCCTTCCATAGATATCGATACGAGGGAAACATGGAATTCCGCGGCTTTTTTTGTGCCGGACGCCCCGCACGCCCAGATTTATCACAAAATACATCTCGTACCGTTCGGTGAAGCGATACCGCTCGACGATTATTTCCCGGAACTGCGTAAACTCGATTTTGGTCAGGCAAACTGGGATAAGGGAAAAGAGCGGGTTATTTTTACATCCGACGTATTACCGCCCTTTTGTGCTGTGATCTGTTTTGAATCGATATTTCCCGATCTTATCCGGAGTTTTGTCGTGAAAGGTGTGGAGTTTATCGTTGTGATCACCAACGATGTCTGGTTTGGCCCGTCGCCTTCACCGCAGCAGCATGCAAGGATATCGGTGTTTCGGGCGATCGAGTTTCACCGGCCGGTGATACGGTGCGCAAACACCGGTATTTCGATGATAATCGATCCGTACGGGCGTATTCTGAAACAAACGGACACCTTTACGCGTGATACGCTTATCGGGACTATCGTTCCCCGTACAGGCAGAACATTCTATATGCGGTTCGGAAATGTATTCAGCCTGGCATCGTTTCTGTTTACCATGATTGCCCTGTCGGGCTGTCTTTATATAAAATATCATTCCGGCGAGAGGAATCCATGAAACGCTTATTACTTTTGATGATATCGCTGACGGCTGTATTGAGCACGGTCAATGCCGGAGCTGTGGAATATCCGGATTGGCAGGGGTTTCCACCCATGTACACGATTCAGGATATGGTGGAATTCAACGGCACCCTGTTCTGCGCCTGCAAGGGAGGCTTGTTCCGGTATAATCCCCAGACACGGGAATATACGCTCTATTACAAAAATCACGGATTGCTGAGCAACGATATACTTGCTGTCGCCGCAACGTTGAACTACCTCTACCTTGGATTTACGAATGCCGGCCTGGTGCGGTTCGATCCGGTTACGGAGCAGTATGAGCAGATTCTGTTTCCGGAGTATACGGCGAACAGGAACAAGATCAATGTTACAAAAATCTTCGCCATGAACGACAGCGTCCTCTATATCGGCCACTCGAAAGGGGTGGACAAGATCAATGTTTATACGAAGGAACTGAGAACATTTTCGAAGCTCGGAAAATATATATCCGAAAATTCGCCCGTTTCCGATGTCAAGGTAATAAAGGGGAAGATTTATGTCTGTACCGAATTCGGTCTTGCCGTTGCGGATGAGAGCAATCCCGACCTGGAGTTTTACGGAAACTGGAAAAACTATACCTACGGCAGCTCACGTTTTAATTGTATCGAACGGGTCGTTGATGAATACGACGATACCATCTGGATCGGCACTACCGGGGACGGGATACTGTTCTTTAATGAGGACATAAATGCGATTCAACCCTCAGGTATTACAAGCGGCAATTTTTATTCTATAACAAAGGCATTCGATACTCCCTGCGCCGCCTCGAACAATGGCCTGTATAAAAAATTCATCAGATCATGGTATTCCTACGATGCCACCTACCTCGGATTGAAATCAATAGTCTTTGGCAGCGACGGAAATCTATGGGTCGGGACATCTCAGGCCGGCCTGAAATGTTATACATCCGATGGGTATACCGAGATTCCTTCGGTCGGAGGCCCGAGAAACTCGACATTTTATAATTTTTATTTATCCGATAATGACAATGTGCTCTGGACGACGACTTCCCGCAAGGGGGAAAACTACGATGCGCTGGTTCTGCGATATGACAATGTGATCTGGACCGAATACCGTGAAGAAGAGGGCATTCTCCACACCACAGTGGATATTACCGGAGACAACAATGGCAATTACTGGCTTCCGTCCTGGGGGAAGGGATTGTATGTGATGACCGATATCGGTATCCCCGACAAGAGCACGGTCCATGTTGAAAAGGTCGATCCCGCGGGAGATATCATAAAATATACCATCGGTAAGAATTTCATCGTATGTTCCGATCTGGTGAAAGACAAATACGGCAATATCTGGGTCGCAAACCATCAGGCGCAGGAAACCAATTCGGGAGCTGTCGTGTTCGACGGGTATCCGTTCACGAAGCACCAGACATATTCACCCGATGAGGACGGTATCGCGTCTGCCGAAATCATGTGCATGGATGCCGACAATGACGGATGGATATGGCTCGGAACATACCAGTCAGGACTGACCGGAGTGTATGTCGGCGACGATCCCTTTGACAAATTCGATACCTATACGGTTAATCTCAATCTCGACAACGGGCTTCTCGGTATGCTGATAACCACTATCAATCACGATCTCTACGGCGATATATGGGTCGGAACGAAGGGCGGTCTCAACCGGATAAAAAAACTTCCGGATAAGCGGCTCAAAGTCGAAGACCTGTCCACGCTTCTGGAAGGAGGATCGGTAGAAGTCACCTCGATCGAGGTAGATAAATACGACAACAAGTGGATCGGTACCAGTGTGGGCGGACTGTTTAAAATCGATGCGAAAAATGAAGCGGCAGGTCATTACACAACACAGAACAGCGGATTGTTTTCGGATATGATCCTGTCTCTTAAGTATGACAATACGCATGATGTTCTCTGGGTCGGGACCGATACCGGTCTCAATAAATTTTACGCTCTCGGAACGACCCCCGAAAAGAGCGATACCGAAATACATGTTTTCCCCAATCCATTCGAAATATGGGGAACGAACTCCTTTGTCACATTCACCAACCTCAAGCTAATGAGCAATATCAGGATTTATTCGTTCAACGGCGAGCTTGTCGATGAGCTCGTCGCCGATCAGAGCGGAAACTCCGGCAGCGCATACACCCTCTGGTATGGAAAGAATTTCAAGGATGAAACCGTAGGCTCGGGAATCTACTTCTTTACCGGTATTACCACGAACGGCAGGCTGTTCAAAGATAAGATGGCTGTCATAAGGAGGTAAGGGTGTTTGCACACCTGAAACAGCTTTTCAAGCATTCCGTGGTTTACGGGATGTCGGAGACCATTTCCCGCGGCACGGGTTTTATCCTCCTTTTCATGTACCTCCGGATTCTCAATGAATACGATATCGGAATCAGACGGCTGGTATATACCGCTGCCGGTTTTATCGTCCTGTTATACACCCTCGGTCTCGATAACGCATTTCTCCGTTATTTCATGGACAAGGATTATGACCATGAAAAAGATTCGATCTTCTCTACATCGCTCGTATTCACAACACTGATCGGGCTGCTTTTTTTTGCATCGGGTTATTTTTTCGGCGGTTCACTGTCAAGCCTCCTGATCACAAATTCTTCCCACACGTACCTTATAAATCTCATGTTCCTTATCCTCGTGTTCGACACGATTGTCATATATCCGACGCTTGTTCTCCGCGCGGAAAGCAGGCTCGGCTATTTCTCGCTCATTTCGATGGCGCGTTTTATCCTTTTGATTGGCCTGAACATTGTATTCTTATGGATTTTCAAGCGAGGATTGCCCGGTGTTTTCGAAGCGAATCTCGTGGCGGTCATTATCATTACCATAATCCTGTTTCCTGTCATAAAATCGAATTTTACCACCCGTATTTCGTACCGTGTTCTGAAAAAACTCCTCATGTTCGGAGTTCCCACGATTGTTACGTTGTTTTTCCTCCGTATTATCGACTTTTCGGATAATTATCTCATAGAATACTTTCTCGGCACCGACCAGGTAGGGTTTTATGCCCCTGTCTATACCCTCGGCATGGTCGGAATCATGGTTTTTGTCAATTCATTCCGGCTTGCATGGCAGCCCTTTTTCATTTCGGTCAAAGACAATCCCGATGTAAAAGTACTGTTCTCGAAGATTGCAACATATTATGCTGTGTTTATCGCGATTGTGTTTCTCGGGATGACGCTCTTCCGTGAAGAGATTTTTTTCCTGTATACATCGGGGAAACAGCCGACACCGCTTTCGAATATCATACCTTTTGTGGCGCTTGCATATGTTCTCTACGGTTTTTATTTCATCATGCTGGCCGGAGTGTTTATCCGTGAGAAAACAAAATATCTGCCTATAGCGCCGATTACCGGAGCTGTATTGAATATCGGCCTCAATATTGTTTTCATTCCCCGGTTCGGGATCATCGGGGCAGCATATACCACCATTTTCGCGTATCTGGTGATGGTTGTGATTCTGTTCGCGATTTCCCGTAATGTTTACCATGTCCGCTATGAATTTCCACGGCTCGGGGCTGTGTTCCTTCTGACCGCGGTTCTTGTCGGAATCTCGTTCTCATTTCATTCCGCTCCGTGGATGATCCGCATGTTTGGGAATGGAATTCTCTTTATTCTGCCCCCTGTCGTGTACTGGTACAGCGGATTTCTCAAACCCGAAGAAATCAGCAGAATCAGACAAATGATACACGGACGGTTTTCGCGATGAATGACATGGACATATTCCTCAACGCTCTCAACAACATGCCCGAGGACATACACAGCGCCAAATTCAACGGGTCGGGCACGGAAGACAAACACGCATACGCTCATAACGGTGCGTTTGATATCACCCTCGATCTCACCGGTATGAAAAAAGCCGAAGCGGTACAGACTCTCGAAAATGTATTGAAAAAAGCTCATGGGAAAGACCGGCACATCCTGGTTTTAACCGGCCCCGTAACTGTGAATGAGCATGATACGGATTCCATACGTGACGCGGTGCGTTACTATTGTGACCGTGAAGGCTCAAAATATATCAGGACATTCCGGGCAGCGCCGGACGAACAGGGGGGAGAGGGCACCTTTATTCTTATTACATGAGCACGGTGAAAATCAACGTTTAATTCTGGCACTGCCTTCCGCAATGTATTATAATACCGTATATCCGCATAAGATTCCGAAAGTTATGCGCTCAACCCGTCAGGGGCGAATCCGAACACGGGATTGAACCGGTGAGGAGATTTTCGCGGATTATTACGCCGTATACCGCAGGCATGAACTGAATCCGGCGGCGCATCGTGTTGACTGGTATTATTAATCAATATAATGATATTATTTAACTAACAGAAATTTCTCGAATAACTGCACAATATACGATTACGTACTTGACCCTCTCATGTTTTGTGATTTATCTTGATTAAAGACAGCCACGCTAATACTGTGAACATTATCGCGAAATGAGATATTCCATGGAGGCGGCAATGAAAATTACGATGATACCTTTTTCCGTTCTGGCGGTGTTTGCCCTGGTAGTACTGTCGTGCGCAGGGAAACGCGCCGCTGTAAGTATTCAGCCGAAACCGGGCGAATCGCCACTGGCGGCATTTACGAAAGTACGGCTCGAAAACGGTCTCGATGTTATTGTCAAAGAGGTTCATTCGGCGCCGATTGTGGCGGTTTACCTCTGGTGCAATACGGGAAGCTGTAATGAGGATGAGAAGATATACGGTATTTCGCACTTCTACGAGCATATGTTTTTCAAGGGGACCGAAAAACGCGGAGTGGGTGAGATCGACCGTGCGATAAAGAGTCTTGGCGGGTATAACAACGCGTTTACATCGAAAGAGTATACCGCTTATTATGTGGTTCTTCCATCCGAGAATTTCACGTTTGCGGCTGATGTGCTTGTCGATGCAATCCGGAATTCGAGTTTCCCCGAGGAAGAGATACAGAAGGAGCTCGGCGTTATCAAGGAAGAAATCAACCGTAAAGAAGATGACCCGTCAGGGAAGCTTTATGAGGAAATCTTCGCGGTTCTGTATCCGGGAACGCCCTATGAGCATGCTGTTCTGGGTACGAAGGAGAGTATTTCCGGAATCACTCGCGATGATTTCAAAAAGTATCTTTCCACGTTTTATGTTCCTAATAACATGACCGCCGTAATAGTGGGCGATGTAAAAAGCAAAGACGCAATCGACGAGATGAGGAAACTGACCGCCGACTGGAAACCCGATCCGGAAGTCAGCAGCCGTGTGAAATCGTTCGATGTGCCGAAACGTGAAGGAATCTGCGGTTTTACCCTGGAAAAAGACGTCAACATGTCGTATGTCATGATGGCTTTCCGCACATCGGGATACACCAATCAGAAGGAGAGCACCGCGCTCGATATCGCCAGCTCAGTGCTCGGCGAAGGGAAAAGCTCACGGCTTTACCGGAGAATCGTCGAGCAGGAACAGATAGCCTCATCAGTCCAGGCGTTTATCTATCCCATGAGACGGTCGGGGATGTTCATAATATTCGGTACGATGGACCGCCAGAACGTCGAGCCTTTCAAGAAGGCGGTTCTTGAAGAGATCGAAAAACTCCGGGGAAATCCCATCGGCGGCGATGAGCTTAAAAAAGTGAAAACCATGCTCAAGGCCGATTTCCAGTTTGGTAATGAAACCAATGCCGATATCGGGCAGACACTGGGACATTTCAACACCCTCGGTATCCTCGAACAGGTGACAGAATATGAACGCACTATCGACGCTGTGACAGCCGGCGACGTAACAACATATGCGTCAACGGTGCTCGATACAAAATCATACGCCATCGGTATCATAAATCAGCGAATTCCTACGGACCGGGAGGTGCGCGGTGAATAAGATCATATCATTGACAGGTGCTGTTCTTATCATGATAACCATACTTTATCCTGCGGAGGTTCAGGCAGTGAAACGAACCGAGCTTTCAAATGGACTTGTTATACTCACAAAACCGGTGACAACCAACAGTATCGTATCGGTGATAGTCGCTCTCAAAATGGGGAGCCTGTACGAAACGGACGAAAAAGCCGGGCTCTGCACCCTCATGCAGGATACCATACTCAAGGGCACCACGACGCGCACCTCGGAACAGATCGCTCTTGAACTCGAAAGCCTCGGTACACGGATATCCTCTTCCTCCGACCGTGAGTACGGGACTCTGTCATTCCAGTCAACCGCCGAAAGCCTCGACAGGAGCCTCGATATCCTCTATGATATCCTCCTGAATCCGACATTTCCCGATGATGCGGTCGATCTTCAGAAAAAATTGCAGATACGGAATATCCTCATGCGCCGTGACCAGGCGATATATCAGGCGATAGAGCTCATGGTCGAAGCTCATTTCGGCAGCCACCCTTTCCATAAACCGCGAATGGGCTACCCGGAAACAGTGCAGACCCTCAGCCGTAATGATCTGCTCGACCTGTATAAAAAAATCTATGTGCCCGACAATATGGTCATATGTGTGGTTGGTAATTTTGACGAAAGCCGGTTTATTGCGGGTATTACCGAAAAACTGGGCGCACTTCCCAAATCGGTCAAACCGTCGAAAATTCCGGGCGAGCTGATCAGACATACCGCACCCGTTGAAAAGACCGAAACCCGCGAGACAGCCGCAAGCTGGTTCGCTCTCGGCTGGGAATCCCCGAAAATGGATGCTCCCGATTACTATGCCATGGAAGTTCTCGATTCCATAACCGGCGGCTCCATGAATTCGCGGCTGTTTGTGGCGATCCGCGAAAAACGGGGGCTTGCCTATCAGGTATCGTCATTCGTGAACGCCCGCATGGAGGCCGGTATCTTTGTCGCATACATCGGGACGAAACCATCGACCTATGAAGAGGCCAAAAAGGTGCTGCTCGAGGAAGTGTGGCGCATGGGCAGGGAGAATGTTACGGCGGAGGAACTGAAAAACGCCAAGAGTTATCTCAAGGGCATGAATATCATGGGAATGGAATCGAATACGGGGCAGGCATCCCAGTATGCGCTCAACGAGATTCTCGGCGTCGGTTATGATTTCGGCGACCGGTATAACGAAGCGATCGAGAAGATAACCGTTTCGGATGTGCGGAATGTGGGAAAGAAATACCTGGGCGACAATTATTCGCTTGGCGCTGTTCTGGCAAAGTAAATACATCGGGCGACATGCCGGTATATATACATGACGACATGAATAATTACGTATGTTATAACTGATCAGATTCTGAAGCGGGTTCAGGATAACGGTCATGCCGAATTCGTTTCGGCGTTTGTTTCAAAAATAGAAACACGTAAATATTACATCCTGTATACTCTGCCCGGGACATCAGAGGAAAGGGCGGTGTTTCATGAAAAGGCTGAAAATCGGAGTGCTTGCATCCGGCGGAGGAACAAATCTCCAGAGCATAATCGACAGGAGCCTTGACGGATCGCTTTCGGGTGATGTCGTCCTTGTCGTATCGAACAATTCCGATGCATTCGCGCTCGAACGTGCGCGCAGGCATGGTATCGATGCGCTCCATATCAGCCCCGTTACCGAGGGTTCACCCGGGGATGCCGACAGGCGGATAACGGACGAAATGTGTGCACGGAATGTCGATCTTGTCGTTCTGGCGGGCTATATGAAGAAAATCGGCCCCCTGCTGCTCGCAACGTATTCAAATAGAATTATCAATATTCATCCGGCGCTTTTGCCGAAATTCGGCGGAAAAGGGATGTACGGCATGCGTGTTCACGATGCCGTGATAGCCGCAGGCGAAAAGGAAAGCGGCCCGACCGTACATCTTGTCGATAATCTGTATGATCATGGAACGATTCTCGCCCAGGACAGAATTCCGGTCATGGCGGATGATACTCCGGAGACTTTGCAGAAACGGGTGCTGGCGCTTGAACATATAATACTTCCAAAAACAATAAACAAAATAGCTGAGGAGTGGAAGTCCTGATGGAGCGGACATGGGCAAAAAGAACCGAAGAACTGATTGAAAAAGCGCTTGAAGAGGATATCGATACCGGTGATATCACGACGGAATCGACTGTCCCCCCCGACCTGGTTTCCACGGCGTTTCTTTTCACGAGAGAAGATGGTGTTCTGGCGGGTATCGATGTGGCGATAAAAGTGTTTCGACGGGTCGATCCGGGGCTTGAGATAAATGCGTATTTCAAGGACGGGGATCAGATACAGCACGGCCAGCGGATAGCCGAGATCAAAGGTTTTGCATCATCCATAATGAAAGCCGAACGGACAGCCCTCAATTTTGTGGGCCGGATGACGGGGATTGCCACGAAAACAGCCGCGCTCGTCAAACAGGTCGAGGGCTGTCATGCAAAAATTCTCGATACCCGCAAGACGGCGCCGACCATGCGTCATCTCGATAAATACGCCGTGCGTGTCGGGGGAGGTTCGAATCACCGTTTCGGGCTTTTTGATATGGTGCTCATCAAGGATAATCATATAGCGATATCAGGCGGAATCAGGATTGCCACCGAGCGCGTGATTTCGTATCTCAAGGAGAGAAATATCCAGACAAAAATCGAGGTTGAGTGCAAGTCGTACGAAGAAGTCCTCGAAGCCGTTTATACCCCGATAGATATAATAATGCTCGACAACATGGAAATTCCGGAAATCGAGAAGTCGGTCAATACCATCAGGACTATCTCGGTGGAAACCGGCAGGATGATCCGTGTGGAAGCATCGGGTAATGTGAACGGAAACAATGTTCGCATCATTGCGGAAACCGGAGTGGACTATATTTCGATTGGAGCGCTAACGCATTCGGTGAAAAACCATGATTTTTCCCTCCTTTTTGCCGAATTATAATACATATGCTGAATTAATTATACATAATCACGTTGCCGTACTGCATATGCTGTATTATTACTGCTTATGGTGAATATTACACTATGTCTTACACATATATCGATCCCGAATCATGTAAAGCGAACAGACGAAACATATGCGTCAGAAGCCAGGAATGTCCATGGTATGATTTTGTTATTACTACATCTACGATGGATATGGCACACTCTCTTGTCCGTAACGCATACCATCCCTGGACAGTCATAACCGCCCGGCACCAGACAGAAGGTCGCGGTACTCACGGCAGATTGTGGTCGTCTCAGACCGACAAGGGCCTCTGGCTGTCGCTTTTACTCCCGCCGCCGGAAAATGTCGATAATCTGACCGGCCTCTCTATTATAGCAGCAGGCTCCCTTGTGAAAACACTCGATGTCTATGCCGATTGCATGTTCCTGATAAAATATCCCAATGATGTCGTTGTCAACAACCATAAAATAGCAGGACTTATGATTGAATCCGCGACATGTGATGACGCTGTCAAAACAGTCATTTTGGGCATGGGAGTCAATTTCTGGCAGACACGGGATGACTTTATCAAGGACGAGCTTCCCGATGCGACATCCCTCTTTATTGAAGCAGGATATGCGCCGGACCGTGAACACTTTATCGCGACATTTATATCGTATATGAAAAAATGGTATGAATCGGGAATCCCCGAACCGGATTACGGGAAATTGTTTCCGAATAGTCAATTCACGTAAAGGCTTTCGCTATGATCGCCCTGTTTGACAGCGGTAATACGCACCTTCATTTCGGGTGGTGGGATGGCCGGATTGTACTTGATCCTGTCAGTGTGCCGTATCCATCCTCACAGGTCGAGCTCACGAATCTTGTATCGGACCTTCTGAACGACCGGCAATTCGCGAAAGCGGTTGCATGTTCTGTCAATTCACGATGGCGTGAGCGGCTTTTTTCCACTGTCGGCGACTTCACCGGCGGTGGACTCAGCGTAGCCCGTAAAGCATCCGATTTCAACCTCGTGGTTAATTACGAAAATCCCGCCATGTACGGAATCGACCGTGCCCTCGAAGCGTATGCGGCATTTGAAATCTGTAAAACGTCGTGTATCGTTATCGATGTGGGTACTGCCGTTACGGTGGATGCCGTTGCGAACGATGGGACTGTTGCGGGAGGGTTTATATTCCCCGGAGCCCCGTCGCTTGTTCATGGTCTCGCGTCGTTAACCGATTTACCGTTTACAATTCCCGATTTTGAGCACGAGAGCATCGGGCAAAGCACCGGGCAGTGCATCTCGTACGGCGCCGCGCTCGGTCTTGCCGGCGCAATAACCCGTCTCGTGAAAGTCTGTATGGACAGCATCGGAGGAACCGACCATGTCGTCATTACTGGCGGGGGCGCCGAACCGGTGATGAAATACCTCCCGTTCACCGTTGAATACCATCAGTTCCTTGTGCTTACCGGTCTCGGCCTTGTGGCGGATATACTTCCAAAGTATGCTTGACATAACCGTGGATAAACACGATATTTACCGGTGTAAGTATGCATATTATGATGAGTGTTGAACCACAGAAGGCCGGGAGAGAGTTTTGAAGGGCGCGATTCGTTTGAACGGTATGAAGTTCGCCGGAAAGCATGGCGTTCGTCCGGAGGAGAAGACCCTGTATCAGCCGTTTGAGGTCGATGTCGAAATCGAGTGCGATCTCACGGCGCCGTCGCAGACCGACAGGCTCGAGGATACCATCGATTATTCACGGGCGGCGGATATCGTACAATCGGTTGTGAGCGGTGAGCACTGCGATCTCCTCGAAAAGCTTGCGGGGCGGATACTCGATCGTTTCGGCGAAATCGTTACGGAGGGCAGGGTAACCGTCCGTGTCCGTAAACCGCGCGCACCGCTATCCGTGACATTCGAGTATATCGAGGTTGAATTGTGTCGCGAGTTTACGCCGTGATTGCGTATCTCGGGCTTGGATCGAACCTCGGTAACCGTCTGGCGAACCTTCGGGAAGCTGTCGACCGGCTGGCAATGGTTCACGGCGTCGTTATACAGAAGATTTCTCCCGTGTATGAAACTCTTCCGGAGGGAGGGCCGGAACAGCCCGATTATCTGAATGCCGCCGTTGAAATCGGGACATCCCTCGATGCCGTCCTCCTGCTCGGTGCCTGTTCGGCCATCGAGGATGACATGGGACGTATCCGCGGCGAGCGCTGGGGGCCCCGTACCATCGACATCGATATCCTCCTGTACGGCGGAGCGCGAATATCGACTGATCGTTTGACGGTACCGCATCCGCGAATGCACGAACGGGCGTTTGTCCTGCAGCCGCTTGCCGATATTGCGCCGGATGCAGTGCATCCGCCCACGGGTCTCACTGTCGGAGAGCTTCTCGGCAGAGCCGGTGCATCAGGGATCAGAAAAATGGAGAACATGAAGCTGAAGATTAAAGAATGAACAGATAACCCCACGATACGGCCGGATACGAGCATCACATGAATGAACCGTTGATAAAATGCCCTCATAATTATGTCGCAGTCGAAGGAGTTATCGGCGTCGGTAAAACGAGCCTCTGCAGGCTGCTTGCGAAACGGTTCGGGGGACGGTGTTTTCTGGAGGATTTCGAATCGAATCCGTTCATCCGGGATTTTTACCGGTCTCCCCGTGAATACGCGTTCAAAACACAGCTTTTTTACCTGATTTCACGGTTCAAACAGTATCTCGAGATGCCGCCGCCCGATCTCTTTCAATCGCCGCTCATCGTCGACTATATTTTTCAGAAAGACCGGATATTCGCAACGATTAACCTTGATGATAACGAGCTCGAATTGTATAATACGGTATGTAATGTGCTCGAACCGAAGCTTCGCAGTCCCGAACTGGTTGTCTACCTCCAGGCTTCGACCGGCCGTCTGCTCGACAGGATAAAAAAGCGGGGGAGAGAGTACGAAAAGAATATGTCGGTTCAGTATCTCGAAGCGCTCAATACGGCATATAACGATTTCTTTTTCCATTATACACTTTCGCCGCTGTTTATTGTCAACACCGATGAAATTGATTTTGTGGAAAGCCCCGAGCACTTCAACGATCTTGCGCTCAACATCATACAGCCCCACAAGGGAATCACATTTTATAATCCGGCAGGAAGATGACGACAGCAAAACCTGTTACTGTAAATGACTTTAAGCGCCTTAAAAATGAAGGTGTTCCGATAAGTGTTCTAACCGCTTATGACGCTGTCATGGCGTCATTAATCGACCAGGCGGGCGTTGATTTGATTCTTGTCGGCGACTCGCTCGCCAATGTATTCCAGGGCCGTGAAACGACGATTCCGGTGACAATCGAGGAAATGATATATCACACCGAAATCGTGGTTCGCTCGGTGAAGCGTGCGTTTGTGGCAGCGGATATGCCGTTCATGAGTTTTCAGGTCAGCCCCGAGGAAGCGCTCCGCAATGCGGGTACCGTCATGAAGAAGACCGGCTGCAAGGCGGTGAAACTCGAGGGCGGCGTACCTGCAAAGGAAACAATACGGCGTATCGTACAGGCCGGAATACCCGTTATCGGTCATATCGGATTGACCCCGCAGTCTGTCCATGCGCTGGGAGGCTATGGCCTGCGCGGGAAGGACAACGGCCAGGCGCTCATCGAAGCGGCGCTCGCGGTACAGGAAGCCGGAGCATTTGCCATCGTTATCGAAAAAATCCCGCGCGGTCTCGCCGCCGAGATCACCCGCGCGCTCGCCATACCGACCATAGGAATCGGCGCCGGACCCGACTGTGACGGCCAGGTTCTGGTCACGAACGATATCCTTGGCCTGAATCCACAGTTTAAACCGAAGTTCGTCCGCCGGTACGACGAGCTCGCGGAACGTATCCTATCCTCTCTCAAAGCCTACAAAGACGATGTCCGCTCGCGGCGTTTTCCCGGCATCGATGAAAGTTATGAATGATTTTCATCAGGGAATTGCCGTGTCTCATTGAATAATAATGGTATGAAGAATGAAAAAAAGTCTTGTGGACAACGAAAAGTGCATGATATATTATCACCCCATATCCTACATCCTACATATTAACCGGTGATAAGTATACAATCATGCGTAAACTCAAGAAAATAAATATATTCGAGCAGGTAATCAATTCGATAACCGCTCATATCCGTGATAACCATCTCCGTCCCGGCGAGAAGCTTCCGACCGAGGAAGAAATCGCCGCGACCCTCGGTGTGGGCAGAAACAGCGTCCGTGAGGCGCTCAAGGCTCTCCAGGCGATGGGGCTTCTTGAAATCCGGCACGGACAGGGATCGTATCTGAGGTTTTTCGATTACGGGGCGACGCTTTCGAACCTCTCGATCGGGTACATGATCGAGGGCGCCGACATGAGCGATCTCACCCGTGTGCGGTGTGTTCTCGAAATGGGATTTGTCTCCGATGTCATCCGTAACATGACGGCGGAACGGCTCGACAAGCTCCGTGAAATCGTCGCCGCAATGGAGCAGTCCCTCGATGACTGGAAGCGGTATTTTTCACTCGATGCGCAATTTCATCAAACCCTTTACGAGGCATCGGGATGCAGGCTGCTCGATAAGCTGCTTGCGGTTTTCTGGGGAATGCTCGAAGGATACAGTCCGATTGTATACCCCATGAATCCTGATAATTTAAAAGAGTTTACTTCACAGCACAGGCTCATTATCGAATTTATTGTTGCCGGTGATGAGGAAAATATACGGAACTGTTTACAGAAACATTTTAACGATAAGGAATATCTTCTGAACCATATTTCACAGGAAAGGAAAAAAACATGAAGTATCTCAAGTACAATGACAAGCTGAGCAAATGCTATTCCGCGGTGCTGATGGATGTCATGGACCAGATGAATCACCGTGTTCAGTGCATGCATCATTCCATCAAACCCCTCGTACCGACCATGAGAACATGGGGTGAGGCGGTAACCATGTATTTTGAAACGGTTACCGAAGTGCCGGAAAAGCCGTTCCAGCTCGAGATGGAAGTGCTCGACGATGTAAAAGAAGGCCAGGTTATTGTCACTCAGTGTAATGCCGAAACCATGTCGGCATTCTGGGGCGGACTGCTGAGTAATGCCGCGGTAGGCCGTAAAGCGGCCGGAGTGATATCCGATAACGGCGCGCGTGATTATATGGAAATTGTCAGCCTCGATTTTCCGACATTCTGTAAAGGACTTACGCCGTATGATTCCTGCGGCCGGATGGATGGCAAGGATCGTGATATCCCAATCATCTGCGGCGGAATCCGTGTGGCTCCCGGCGATCTCGTGTTCGGCGATGTGGACGGCGTCGTTGTGGTTCCCCAGGAAATTGCCGACGAGGTGATTTCGAGGGCATGGGAAAAGGTCATGGGAGAGAATACGGTCCGTGAGGAATTGCGTGCAGGCGCAAGCGTTGTAAAAACATTCCAGAAATATGGTATTCTGTAAGAGGGCGGTGAAAAAGTATATCCGGTTATCCAGTTCAATCAGCTACCATGATTGATCCCCCTCGGCTTCGCCGTGTCCCCCTTATAAAAGAAAGGGGGATGAAAGTGCCCTAAAAGCCGCTCCCCTCTTAAAAAGGGGGGATGCCGAAGGCAGGGGGATCACATACTATCGGAAGAAATTATCAATTCTGATTAAAGGTTTCCTATGATTATCAAACTGGATAACTGAAAAAGTATTTTTTCACAAGCCTGCCTGATGAGCCATGAATCATAAAATATGGAGGGCTGGCGGTGAAACGAGTAATCATCGGTGCGGTGCTTCATGAAACGAACATGTTCAATCCGCAACTGACCGGAATCAGGGAGTTCGGGATTCAGGGTCTGTTCACGGGGAATGATGTTTTAACCAAAAGACGCGGAACAGCAACGGAGCTCGGTGGTTTCATCGATGTGCTCGGAAAAAATGGCGCGGAAATCATTCCGACTGTCTGTGCATTTGCGATGCCGGCCGGACCGGTCACCGACGAAGCTGCCGGGACATTTCTCGAATCGATACTCGACACACTCGACAGGCACCAGGCGGACGGCGTTCTGCTTGCTCTCCATGGCGCCATGGTAACCGAGACATGCGATGATGGCGAGGGATATATTCTGGAAAAAATCCGCGCGAAAGTCGGAAACGATATACCTGTCGTTCACACCCTCGATCTACATGCCACATTGACGCCGCGAATGGCGGTGAATGCAAACGCCGTAACGATATACCGCACATACCCGCACATTGACATGTTCGATCGGGGTTGTGAAGCTGCATCGATCATGCTGGATATACTTGACGGCAGGATGCATCCTGTCATTGCCATATCGAAACCGCCGGTTATGATCGGGCCACCGCAGAATGTGCTTCCGACCGATTACCCGATGAAGCTCATCATGGATCGCGCCCGTGAAATGGAGCGTACTATTCCGGGGATCATCGCCGCCTGCCCTGCACAGGGATTCATGCAGCAGGATGTACCGCACGCGGGTATCGGTGTTGCAGTAACTGCCGATAACGACCGTGAGCTGGCACAGAAATGCGCGGACGAGCTCGGCGAAATGATGTTCGCACACCGTCGTGAATACCTTGTCGATCTGCCTGATGCCGCGGAAACCATCAGGATTGCGCGGGCGAGTGAGCTCTATCCGGTCGCCATAGCCGATTCGGGCGATAATATCGGCGGGGGAGGGCCCGGAGACGGCACCGCACTGCTCCGTGAAATTATCCGTCAGGGCGTGGACAGTGCTTTCGTTCAATTGTATGATCCCGAATCGGCGCAAAAGGCGGCTCATGCCGGTGTCGGCGCTATGGTGACACTCGATGCCGGTGGTAAATCGGATTCCCTGTACGGTCCGCCGGTAACAATAACCGGGAAGGTGAGAACGATCACGGACGGCCGGTATCTCAACCGTGCATGGGGTGGATACTGGGCGGGTGTCGAGAGTAACATGGGGCTGTCGGCGCGTATCGATTCGGGAGGCATCACCGTTGTCGTTACTTCGCATTCCATAACCCCGGACAACAGTATGCATGCGAAAGCTATCGGTGTTTATCCCGAGGATTACCGCATGATTGTCTGCAAGGGAGGCCTGGCGTTCCGCGAGGCCTACAAACCGCCGCTGATACGCCGGTATATCCAGAGCGATACGCCGGGTTATACATCGTCGAATCTGAAGAACTTTACCTATACGAAGATCAAACGGCCCATGTTTCCCATCGACGATATGTAACATGGATTATACATGAAAATTTTCACCACAAAGACACACAGGCACAAATCGAGGAAGTTATGAAAAGAATAATGATCGGCGGTATGTTACATGAATCCAACATGTTCAGCCCCGTGCTTACCGACCTTGAAGCGTTCAGATTACGGCAAATATTCTACGGGGAAGAAATGATCGGCGGACGCCGTAATACCAACACCGAGGTGGGCGGCTTCATCGATGTACTCGAAAAATCCGGAATCGAAATGGCCCCGTCGATACTCGGCGCTGCAATGCCCTCAGGCTCGGTGACCGAGGACGCTTTTAATGAATTTGTCGGGTTATTCCTCGACACGCTCGACCGTAAACCCGCGGACGGTATCCTGCTGTCGCTCCATGGGGCGATGGTCGGAACGGAGCACGATGACGGCGAGGGATACATCCTCAAAAAAATCCGTGATAAAGTCGGAACAAAAACTCCTATTGTCATAACTCTCGATTTTCACGCAACTTTGACACCTATGATGGCGTCATTAGCTGACGCGATAACCATTTACAGGACATATCCCCACATGGACATGGCCGACCGGGGACGTGAAGCGGCGGATATCATGCTCCGTATCTTGGACGGTAAAATTCATCCGGTGATCGCCCTTTCCAAACAGGCGCTTATGATCGGCCCTCCTCATAACGTACTGCCGCACGATATGCCCATGAAAAAGATCATGGATCGCGCCCGCGAAATGGAACGCGAACTGCACGGAAAGATAATTGCCGCCTGCCCGGCGCAGGGTTTCATGCAGCAGGATGTGCCCTTTGCGGGAACCGGTGTGGTGGTCACGGCTCATGATGACCTTGAACTGGCGCAGAAATGCGCGGACGAGCTCGGCGATATGATGTTCGCGCACCGGCATGACTATCTTGTCGATCTGCCCGATCCAGCCGAAACGATCAGGATGGCGAAGCAGTCTGATGATTACCCGATTGCAATAGCCGATTCGGGAGACAACATCGGAGGAGGTACTCCCGGTGATGGTACCGCGCTTCTCCATGAGATACTGAAGCAGGGTGTCGACAGCGCATTCGTACCGCTCTGGGACCCCGAAGCTGCGGAATATGCCGCCGAAAAGGGAGTCGGCTCGACAGTGACTCTCGAAGTGGGGGGGAAATCCGATCCCATATACGGCCCGCCCGTACGGATAACCGGCGTGGTCCGGACTGTCACCGACGGTGTCTTTATGAACCGTGAAGGAGGCGGATACAAGGCTGGCGTCATCGACAACATGGGACTGTCGGTGAGGATCGATGCCGGTGGTATAACCATCGTGCTCAATTCCATCAGCACGAGCCCCAATAATATCATGCATGCAAATGCGCTCGGCGTCTATCCCGAAGATTACCGCATGAGTATCTGCAAGGGCGGGCTGGCGTTTCGCGAAGCATACAAACCCCCGATTATTAAAAGCTATATCCAGAGCGATACTCCGGGGTATTCATCATCGAATCTAAGGAATTTTACGTTTACGAAAATAAAACGCCCGATGTTTCCGTTGGATGACATCTGATCCGCCTTGTTAATCCGATCTATCGATGAATTTAAAATAGAACGCGGATTTACGCGGAATTGTTAATTATATAGCATTTTTGATGTTAACGATTAATTGTCATAAAAGATAGTATTAATCTATTATTTTTTTGTTCCTTTGTGTCTTTGTGATGAAAAATCCGGGTTTTCACCGGGCTTTAAGCGATAAAATAATTCTGGCAAAGACGCTGCTGAATTTAGTATATTATTTGTTTCGCTATAAGTTGCGGAAATCCGTGTTCCATCGAATTTAATGAATCATCAGGTTAAAGGAGAGTAATACCGTATGTCTTTTATAATGAAAAAGCCTTTGCTCATGATTCCTGGGCCGATGGATGTGCCCGACGAAGTATTGAGACGGTGCGGTCATCAGGTTTTTCCTCATTATGATGAGCTCACCGATTTCTGCCCGTTCTATCATCAACTCGTCGAAAAAGCGAAATATGTGTTCGGCCTCAAGAAGGGATATGTATTCATTCCCAACGGAAGCGGGACGATTGCGGTCAATATGATGATAGCAAGCCTCTGCACGCCGGAGGATGATGTGCTTGTCATGTCGAACGGCGGTTTCGGCGGGTATGCCGAAAAGAACATGAAAAACCTCGGTATCCCTTACACCCTCGTCACCGGGGAGATCGGCACAATCATCGATCCGCAGAAGATTCGCGACGAGATGAAACGGAAGCATCATAAATTCATTTACATGACCCATAACGAGAGCTCTACCGCGGTGGTCAATCCGATTCCACCCATTGGTGAGATCGCCCGCGAATTCGATGCGTTCGTGCTCGTCGACTCGGTATCAGGCGTCGGCGGTGTCGTAATCGACATGGATGCTGCCGGAGCGGATGTGGTTGCCGGAGCGAGCCAGAAATGTCTTGAACTTCCTCCCGGGCTTGCGCCGGTAGCAGTCGGACAGCGCGCGTGGGATTACATGGAATCCATGAAAAACCGCCGTGTACCGTACATTCTCGATTTCATGGCATGGAGGACGGCTTATATCGACCAGTACGATTTTCATCCTCAGCCGGTCACCGGAGCGACCACCATGCTCTATGCGCTCGACTGGGTTATCGATACCATTATCGATGAGGGAATCGAAAATCGTCAGGAACGTTTCCGTAAAGCCGGTCAACGCCTCAAGGAAGGCATGGCGAAACTCGGATTCAAATCCGGAGCCGATCCCCGCTACGCATCGCCCGTGGTCACGGAATTCATTCCTCCCGAGGGAATTATAGGGGAGGATGTCAGAACATACTATATGAAAAAGCATAATACCATGGTCGGTTACGGTTTCAGAAAAACCGGATCGGGCGAACGGTATTCATTCAGAATCGCCCACTTCGGTATTGCCGCCGAGCATGAACGAATCGATCACATGATTCATATCACCAAGCAGTTTCTCGATGAAAGAGGTCAGTGAATTCTATGTCAGGAATTTTGAAAAGTCCCATGCTCATGATTCCCGGCCCCATGGACGCGCCGGACGAGGTTCTCAGGAGATGCGGCCACAAGGTATTCCCGCATTACGATTCCGGAACCGGATTTCCCGCTTTTCATAACCAGCTCGTAGAAAAGCTGAAGACTGTTTTTGGGCTCGAGGACGGTCAGGTGTTCGTTCCGAGCGGGAGTGGTACGCTTGCAGTCAACATGGCGCTTGCGAGTCTCTGTACGCCCGATACGGAAGTTCTCATCATCTCCAACGGCAATCTCGGTGAATATGGCGAGAAAAACCTGAAAGCGCTTGGCGTTCCCTATTCGTTTGTCAATGACGAATATGGTAAAGCCGCCGATCCTGAAAAAGTTCGCAGCGCCATGAAGAAAAAACGTCGCCCGTTTATTTATATGACGCATAACGAGAGCTCGACCGCTGTTGTAAATCCGATTACTCCCATTGGAGAAGTCGCCCGCGAGTTCGATGCGCTCCTCATCGTCGATTCCGTATCCGGCGTCGGCGGCGTCGTGGTCGATATGGGAGAGCATGGAGCCGATGTGGTGGCAGGGGCGAGCCAGAAATGCTTTGAGCTGCCTCCGGGACTTGCACCGGTCGGAGTCGGGAAACGTGCATGGGATTACATGGATTCCGCGAAAAACCGCCGTGTGCCGTTCTACCTCGATTTCAAGTCGTGGCGAGATGCATCGATAAAAATGCACGATGAACATCCGCAGCCGGTAACGGGGAATACCAACTACCTTTACGCACTCGACTGGTCGGTCGACCGTATCATTGAAGAGGGGATATACAACCGCCAGGAACGGTTCCGCGCTGCGGGAAGACATCTCAGGGAAGGGCTCGCCGAACTGGGATTCCGTATGAGCGCCGATCCGGTCGCCGCGTCACCCGTGGTGACGGATTTTTATCCACCAAAGGGTATTCTGGGCAATGTGGTGAGAAATTACTATCTCGAAAAACACAACACCATGGTCGGTGCCGGCTTTGCATACAAGGATAAGGACGGTAATGCCCTCACATTCCGTATCGCGCATTTCGGCCTTGCGGCAGAGCCCGAGCGTATCGAACACATGATAGACATCACCCGCCGGTTTGTCAGGGATTATAAAATCTGAAAATGAAGGCGCAAGGCATAGGTGAAAAAGTTAGGCAAAATCCCCTCTCTGATGATCAGAGAGGGGATTTTTTAGTCCCTCCGGGGGCTTTTCGATTGTCACGATTAATTATGTAACGGTGTTGTGGTGACGCTGTCAGAATAATTATTCTATCGTCTATCTCATTAATTATAAATGTATTACATGCTCAGATATGCCATGATGAACTCGTCAATGTCGCCATCCATTACAGTTTGGATGTTCGATGTTTCCACATCCGTTCTCAGGTCCTTGACAAGATTATAGGGGTGAAAAACGTAGGAACGTATCTGGCTGCCCCATTCAATCTTTTTTTGATCCTTGGTAAATTCCGCCAGCTTCTTTTCCTCTTCCTCCTTGTGCAGCTGATAGAGCCTCGATCTGAGCACCTTCAGTGCAAAAGCTTTGTTCTTGAACTGGCTCCGCTCATTCTGGCACTGCACGACGATACCAGTGGGAAGATGGGTAATACGGACTGCCGAGGAGGTTTTATTGACATGCTGGCCGCCAGCGCCGGAAGAGCGATAGACATCGATTTTCAGGTCTTTTTCATCGATCTCAATGTCGGTATTGTCATCCACTTCGGGCAGGACGGTAACCGAGGCGAAGGAGGTGTGCCGCCGGGCGTTGGAATCGAACGGACTGATCCGTACGAGACGGTGAACGCCTGATTCGGCTTTCAGGTAACCGTATGCATAATCACCCTTAACGAGGATAGTCACGCTTTTTATGCCCGCTTCCTGGCCGGATTGCATGTCGATTTCGTCGTATTCGAATCCTCTTCGCTCGATCCACCGGATATACATCCGGAGAAGCATCTGAGCCCAATCCTGGCTTTCGGTGCCGCCTGCACCGGAATTTATGGAAAGGAAGGCGTTCTTGAGGTCATCGGTGCCGCCGAGCATGGTCTGAAACTCCAGGCTGCCGATATTCTTTTCAAGGGTATCGATTTCAGAGGATACTTCGTTCAGTGTCGCGTCATCATGCTCTTCTTCGGCAAGCTCATTGAGGACTTTAATGTCGTTGAACGATACCTGGAGGTCTTCCAGTGCTTTTATGGGTTTTTCTCGTACGGTAATCTGATCGATGACTTTTTGGGCTTCTCTCTGGTCGTTCCAGAAATCGGAGGCTTCACGCTTACGCTGGAGTTCTACTAATTCATTCTTTTTTGTATCGATGTCAAAGAAGCCTCCTGAGATTGGAGAGCTTTTCATGTAATTCTGCGATTCTATCGATTGTCCGCGACATATGATCCTCCGTTAAAGGGCGGTGAAAAAGTATCTTCTTCACGCGCCCGATACTGAAATGTATTGTTTTGCTGCTGTCGAAAGTATGTAAACATGGTTCCCGAATTAGTAATCGGGGACAGGACCCCTGACAGCCTGTGTCCCGGGCAGGCAGTGTTTTGCGCAAGGTTAATAAATTATTTAAATCCAAGTACATCCTGCATGTCATAGAGTCCCGGCGGGTTGGCAAGCACGAATCGTGCTGCACGGAGCGCACCCTGGGCCAAAGCATCCCGTGACTGGGCCTTGTGTGTGAGCTCGACCCTTTCGCCGACAGTTCCGAAACTGACCGTATGCTCTCCGACGACATCGCCGATTCGAAGCGCATGAATGCCGATTTCGCTCCGGGTACGTTCGCCGGAAATGCCTTTTCTGCCGTAACGGGCCTCCTGTTCGAGGTTACGGTCGAGGACGCCGGCAACAATTTCGGCAAGTCTGACAGCGGTACCGGAGGGCGCATCTTTTTTGAAACGGTGGTGCGCTTCGGTTATCTCGACATCATAGTCTTCGCCGAGAATCGCTGCGGCTTCGGCGGCAAGCTTGAAGAGGAGATTTACGCCGACACTCATATTGGGCGCCATAACACAGGGAATCGGCGAAACAAGCCGCTCCAGTTCACCCCGTTTGCCGGAAGCGAGTCCGGTGGTGCCGATCACGAGGGGTGTTTTCGATTGTCCGCAAATGGCGGCGGTGATCAGGATGTTATCAGGCCATGTGAAATCGATGACGACATCGGCATTTTTTACCGCTTTTAACAGGTCGTTTGTCAGCGGTACATCGAGATGCCCGATACCGATTATCTCGCCGACATCACGGCCCAGGTCTTCATCATGACCGAACTCGACTGCGCCTGATACCATTATTTCCGTGTCTTCGGACGCAATGGTGATGATTCTGCGCCCCATCCGTCCCAGGGCGCCATTCATGACAAGCTTCATATCAACCTCATGTAATCGTTACGAATTCAGATCAGCCCGACATCTTTCAGGTATTTTCCGATCAGGGCTTTCCCGTTATCGTCCGGCTCGGTCAGGGGAAGCCTTACCGTTCCGACATCCATCCCCGACATATTCATAGCGGTTTTAATCGGAGAAGGATTCGTCTCTGTCTTCATGAGTGTTCTCATGAGGGGAAAGAGCTCGGCATGTATGGCGGACGCGACCGTATAATCGCCATTCAGGGCGGCTGCGGTCATATCGGACATTTTTCGCGGCAGAATATTGGAGATGACGCTGATAACACCTTTTGCACCAACCGACATCATGGGCACAGTCATGGAATCATCACCGGAAAGGATGGTGAAATTCTCCGGTGTTCGTCCGATGATTTCACATATCTGATCCATATTGCCGGACGCTTCCTTAATCCCGATAATGGTGGGCAGCGCGGAAAGCTCGACGATGGTATCGGCGGTTGTATTTATCGCGGTCCGCCCGGGGCAATTATAGATGATCAGCGGAATATCGCATGAACCGGCAACAGCTTTATAGTGCTCGATAAGCCCCTTCTGGGTTGGTTTGTTATAATACGGCGTTATAAGGAGCGCAGCATCGGCACCGACCTCCTGAGCATGCCGGGTAAGGCTTATGGCTTCTTCGGTGCTGTTGGAGCCTGTTCCGGCGATTACGGGAACCCGTCCGGCAGCCGCTTTAATGACAATGTCGATAACGAGCCGGTGTTCCTTGTGGCTCAGTGTCGGTGATTCGCCGGTTGTACCGCATGGCACGAGGCCGGATATGCCATTCTCTATCTGAAAATCTACCATCCGCATTAACATGGATTCGTTAACATCTGCATTTTTGAAAGGGGTAACCATTGCAGTAAAAGTACCCGTAAGACGAATCATTGTACCTCCATTCTAATTGAATATTTTACAGTTATATATGTACTGTATAAACAGCAGGCGGATATCATTGGAAACTGTAACAAATATGACACGATAAATATACATAAAATTTCTTTATCGGTCAATACTATATAACGACATGGCGATCCTCGTTTTATGAGAACACCATTTATACGGTAATATCCTTTATCCGTCCTCTCGGGCACTGTAAAGCAGCGTCCATCCTCGAATGAGGTATCGGGGAAGTGAAATGGGCGCCGCGAAAAGCGGCACGCACTCTTTTGAGGGAAATATCATATTGTATAATTATTATAATGACATGTTAACGATTCATTCTTATGGATTCATGCCTGACCCTGAAGATTGAACCGAGTATGATATAGTATACATAATATCTTATTAATACAGCATATGATATAATTTTTAACTTTTTAATACGGTAAAGTGTAATATGTTACACTTTAACATTAACTGTTATGTGTAATATATTACATTTATATGATAGATTATCCATGTCAGGTCGTTTTTACTTCTAAATTTATATTTTATATATAACCTGTAATAACAGTATGATATAATATAATACGAACAAATTGAAATAATTAAGATGTCGCTGTGTATATCATTGATTGAACTCTCTATGCATTAGATACAAATATTGGTGTATTTATACGTCTGACGAAAATATTCGAAAGGAATGTCGCTTTCATATACAGCGTATAAATATCTATAATAGATTGATAATAATATAAATAAAATATTTAAATTAATATTTCTCCATAATGTGACGTTATCTTTATCATTTGTTTAATAACCATAGAAAAAAAACATAACGCGAAATGAGGATGCGTGGTTATATTTCCGGGTCAATCTCTTTGATGGTGTCGATAATATATTGTTTAAACTGAGAATATGGTGTTTTATGCTGAGATCCGGGTAATTAAATGAGCGGATAATCCTGTGACACGATCGTATATATAAAAGAGCACATTCTTCAGTTTATTTTATTGCTCCGCGATTTTAATAACAAAAAAATAACATTTTTATAATGATAGTATAATAAGCATACCTATTGAAATTTGTTGACTTTTATGCAAATAAAAAACATATTTCATACGGTATGTATTTATCGTGCATCTATTTGTTAGTTGTGCTGTAACCAATTGGAAATAAAATCGATTACAATGATACTTCATCATTATGGAGATTTATTATTATGGAAAAAGCTGAAATAACCAGGCTGATTAACAGCTTCAACGCGATTAAAGGCTACTTTGATACCACAAAAAAATACATGCCGCAGATCGCTAAACTGGTCTATTTTATCGAAGAAGTCGTCCCCTTATTGAATTCGATACACTCGGATCTGCATCAATCATCGGAAATGATTCCCTCCGCCTCGGAAAAACTCAGTAAAGTTACGAGCGCAACCGAAATGGCCACAACGGAAGTGATGGATAAAGTCGATAATGTCATTAATCGCTTGAATACAATGACTACCGCGCTCGATGAAATTGAAACGCTCTATGCCGCCGAATCGTGTAATCCGGATGTAATGAAAGAAAAAACAGCGGTGATTCGGGGAGAAGTCGAGGGAAGTCAGGATGATCTGTTTTCTATCATGAATGCTCTCCAGTTCCAGGATATCACCACGCAGCAGATAAACAGCATTGCGCAGGTAATGGGAAGAGTTCAGAATAAACTGGGTGACCTGCTCCAGGGGTTCGATGAAGAGGGAATCAGACGGCTGAAGGAAACTGGGGCTGCGTTTGACAGTAATGCGGAGTTCGATTTTGACCGGTCTGCAAAATCACAGCGAATAGCCGACGAATACCTGGAAAAAGCACAAATGATAAAGACCACGCAAAATATAGACGATACAGAATCCGCCGACCAGCCCGGTGATACCGGAGGAACTGCTGATATGAAAGATGAAATAGTTTATGGAGCGGATGGTCAGCCGGATATAAATGCACTGCTCAATAAATTGAACGAATCAGATAAAAATAAAGATGCGTAGTATAACCATCATGCTGTATTATCGATATTTACTACAGTTTGGTACCCGGCATATACCAGCCGGTGCCACACTTCGGAACTGATTCCGAGACATGTTCGGCATGAGATCAAACGATGTCACTGTTTCAACACCGGAGTGATACTTTTTGAAAATTTAATACGGTGAAACTCAGGGGGCTGTAATGGCTGATATTGATGCCGCAATTAAAATAAAAATTGCCGACAATAAAATGAAAGTGGTGGCAAATTACACTCCCCCGTATGGAGAAGGTAAAATTCTTTCGGTTAATGATGTTAATCTTAAACTGAAAGCAGAAGGAATAAAGGCAGGAATTAAGGAAGATATCATCCAGAGAATGTGCGAATCGAAAATACCCATGCCCTCCGTTGTCATAGCCGAAGCGGTACAACCGCAATACGGCCAGAAAGCCAAAATCGAAGCATATATTGATTTTAACAAAAAAACAAAAGCTATCGAACGCGAAAACGGAAGTATGGATTTCCGTAATCTGGGAGAAGTGGTGTCGGCTGTCAAGGGGCAGAAACTTTTCAGAAAAATTCCCCCGACAATCGGAGAAGCCGGCTTTGATGTCATGGGAAACCAGATTCCCGGATTGACCGGAAAAGATTTTCAGATTGTTCTGGGAAAGGGAACTGCCTTTGCCGATAACGATCCCAATCTGATAATCGCGGCCATTGATGGTGAGGTTCAGTTTATAAAAGGTGTCGTACAGATAGCCCCGGTTCATGAAGTCAAGGGTGATGTCGATTATGAAACAGGTAATGTTGTATTTAAGGGAACAGTAAAAATAAACGGTTCTGTCAGGTCCGGATTCAGGGTTGAAGCCGAGGGTGATGTTGAAATACGGGAAAATGTAGAGGATGCGATTGTAATCAGTGGTAATGATGTCATAATTGCCGGCGGTTGTGCCGGAAGCGGTAATTCATTGATTCAGGCTGGCAGGGATATAACAGTCAAATTTGTTGAAAACCAGTGCCTTAGAGCCGACCGCGATATTATCATTCTTGGTGATTCATACCATGCCAGGCTGTTTGCGGGAGGATCGATTATGGCGAAAGGCGCTAAAAGTACCATTGTCGGTGGTGTATGCGAGGCAAAAACATCAGTCGAAACGGCTCGGCTCGGCTCGGTTGCATGTACTCCTACTGTAATAAAGGTCGGCATCGATCCAAAATTAGCCGACCGTATGAAAAATACGGATGAAGAACTGGCAAAAGTACGGGAATCCGATGAGAAATTAGAAAAAAGTATTATTTATCTCTATAAAATTAAAATAGATGGTAAAGGCCATCTTCCGCCTGACAAAGCTCAACTCCTTGAAAAACTTGAAGAGACACGGAAATCATTGCCGGAAAAAATTGAATCCCTGGAAAAATACAAACAAAAACTCCTCGATGACCAGAAAGATCTCGATAAGGTTTTTGTCTCTGCCGCTGTCAGTGCGTTTCCCAAATTACAGGTTTATATCGGCCACCAGTGGCTCACCGTCGAGGACACCCTGGGGCCGTCTCAATTCAGATTGATTGACGGCAGTGTTGCTCGTCTTTCGAAATAACTGATAATATATGCTTTAACCCTTAAAAGGAGATAGAAAATTGCCCGATCTTAAAATATTGATTGTCGACGATTCGCCTACAATGCGACGTATTCTGGTCAACACAGTTATTAAAGCGGGATACTCTCAGGTCAAAGAAGCCGAGGATGGTAAGGACGCCCTGGCAAAATTACTGGCAGGTGATTTCAATCTGCTCATGACCGACTGGAACATGCCAAATATGAACGGACTCGAGCTTACCGAAGCAGTGAGGGCAGATCCTAAAATTAAAAGTATTCCGATTCTCATGGTTACAACGCGGAATATGAAAGAAGATATCGTCAGCGCAATAAAATCGGGTGTAAATGGCTATATCGTAAAGCCGTTTGATGCAAAAACACTGAATGCAAAAATTACCGAAATTATTGGATAATCGACGATTATATAATTATTCAGTATACCAGGAATTTATGCATCTCAGGTCTGATTGACAGCACGAATATTATATAATGCTTATTAGTAAATTAATATGTCGAATAGTTAATACATATTAAAAGGCTCGCAGTTTTTGCCGGCCTCTTTTTTTTGCCGGAACATATGGGGTTACTCACAACGACATGAAAAAGTCGTCGTTATCGTCATTCACCCGTGCTGCACATCGTTCTGCATGACGACACAATGTTCCGTGTGTAACCTTTCATGGTCGTATCGTCATTGTATGTGAGTCCGTTTATAAAAAGCATCAGGTAATTGTTACGGGGAGAGCAAGGTGAAAACGAAATTCAAATATAAAATGACCATAGAGGCCGGGCAGATCGTCACTCCGGCGGCGGAGGACGGTATTTTCGGCTCCATCGGCAATAAACCGTCAAAGTTACACATCGGTCATGACGGCCGTATAGTAGGGTGGGACAGAGACTCCGCGGTCAACGCCGAAAAACAGATAGGGGCGCAAAACTGTATAATCGGGCCGGGCTTTATCGACCTTCATTTTCACGGGTACGGCGATCAGACCTCGTCACGATATTCGGAAATAGGGAGTTTTCAGAATCCTCTCCGGATTCTGGAAAAAATTTCCTCATACGGCACAACCGGGTGTCTTGCGACCCTGATAGTACCGGCACAATCGCGTAGATTTTTCGGCGTTGATCTCGATGCGCGATTCAAAATGCTGAGGTCACAGCTCGCCGAGCTTGCACTGACCGATGGCGAGCCGGGAAAACCACGCGCCCGTCTTTTGGGAATGCATCTCGAGGGTCCGAAGATAAATCCTGAAGTATCCGGCGCGATACCACAAAGTGCCATCTGGGACGCCACTGTCCGTGACATACCGAGGATACTCGACGAAGACATGCTCGCCCGCGACAGCCACGGCGTACGGATGATGACAATCGCTCCTGAAATGGATTTTGCGAGTCATTTCAATTTTACCCGCGCGATTCTTGACCGCGGGATTGTGGTGAGCCTCGGGCATTCCGCGGCATCACTCGAACAGACCGTGGCGGCAATCCGAACCGGCGCCCGTCATCTCACGCACTTCTTCAATGCCATGATACCCATGTCTCACCGGAATCCCGGTATAGTGGCAACCGGTCTCATCGATCCGCGGATATACGACGAGAATGCCGATGAGCTCAGCCTTGAAATAATCTGCGATTTCATTCATATCAATCCGGCGATACTCGCTCTTGCAATGAATCAGCACCACCTCGTCGCCGGTGTAAGCGACGCTGTGGCCAACCCCGATATGGGCGATGGTACGTTTGAGTTTGCGGGGCAGAGGGTGACAATATCCGATGGCGCTGTCAGGCTCGTTACGGACGGCCGTCTTTCGGGGAGCGTGATGACCATGCTCCAGACATTTCGAAACCTGCTTCTTCTCAATGGCGATAATCCCGATATTGTCCGCGCTTTCGAGATTACCGCTACCAATCCGGCGGCTATCCTGGGGCTCGAAGACACCGGGAAAATAGAAAAGGGCCGTCGCGCTGATTTTGTCGTTCTGGACAAGGATTACAACCTGCTGTATACCGTAGTGAACGGCGAAATCGCCTATGATGCGAATGCAGACAGCAGTGATTCAAAATCCGGCAGTATTACCATCCCCTCGAACGGTTGTATCGCAAAACCCGTAAAAAACGAAGCAGTCATCGGTTTGCGCATCAGCGCCACCGGCATTTGGTGCGGATATGTGACCGAGGATGAAACGGTTCATATAACAACCAGGAATATCAACGGCAATCCCAGGTTCAAGCAGGGATTCACCGGTCGCGAGGCGATACTCGATTCGGCCGCGGAAGTAATCGCGGATGTATGGCAGAAACTGCGGAAAAAACAGATAACGCTGACTGCTCTCGGCATAGCGACATCGGGTCTTGTCGATGGCACCCGTGCGGTCATGGCCATGAATCTCCCGGGCTGGAAAGATTTCGATATCGCCAGGGAACTGCTTAAACGTATTGTTGAGATAGACAGCACCTTTCCTCAGAATATTCATATCGCTGTAGAAAACAGCGCCAACGCGATGGCGCTCGCCATCGCGCGCACCCGACGCCTCCGCGCCAGGGCAGGTTTGAAGAGCGGTGAGAATTTCGTATTTGTCAAGATCGGCCGCGGTCTCGGCACCGGTGTAATTGTCGACCGTAAAGCGATCTCGTGCATCGAGGATATCGCTCCCGATTACTACATTCATCTTCGGGAGGCAATCAACAATGTACACAACGGTCTTCCCACGCTCCTGCACCAGACATACCTCATCAATCTTCTCGTCGCGAAAGGGGAGCTTGCCCTCATGCGGACATGCGATGACGAATACCCCGATCTCCACCTTGAAGCGCTCGTTTCACGGGGCGGTCTTATTCATTATGCCCGTGAGGAGGAACGAAAAGCCGGGAAAATCTTCTTCCGGAAGGAAAAAATCAGGAAGATGGTGAAAGCCCTCGAACGCGACCCTTACACCTATGAAAATACGACTTTCAACTTTGAGCTGACGGTAAAGGATATCCTCAATGCCCTGCACGGCGCCCCGGAGGAAGCGGAACATGCCACCGCGGTGTTCGAGAAGACGGGAAAAGCGCTCGGGTCGGGAATATATTCGCTTGCGACCACGATTGACGAGCCAATCCACAATGTGGTGATCATTCACCAGCTCAACGAGGACATATCGGACGCTCACGACATCATAAAAAACGCGATCTGCACATCGCTCACACGGGGCGTATCGGATGAAGGCGGGTGGGAGGTTGTGTTCATGCAAGCGGATGACGAGATGTATGTGCTTGCCGGGGCGAGCCTGTGCTACGGGTGATTTTATCGGGCAAAACAGTCTATAAGACGTTTCGATATGTTCGTGTATTACCGGCTTGTGCCAGTGCGTGACAGAAGAATCCGTATCTGGGAAATAACTTCGAGCGAATCCTCCGGCGACTTCGCTTTAGCCAGATAGTCCGTATATGCTTTGGCCGCACGGTCGTACTTACCGGTGTTGGCGTATATCCCCGCCATGTTGTAAAAAGCTGAGGCATAGGTGGAATCGACCCGGACGGCGTTTTTCAGGAGTTCGAGCGCATTCTGGTAATTCCCGCCATCGAGTTCGAGTATCGCCAGCTCGTTATACGCCGGAGCAAGATTCGGATTATACTGGAGCGATGTTTCAAGCTGATAGCGGCCCTCTTCGTTTTTACCTTCCTTGAGCAGAAAGAGCGCCAGACGGTAGTGGCCCATGTCGTAATCGTTCGCCTGAGCGATTGCCTTACGGTAAAATTCTTCCGCCAGTACTTTATTCCCCATGACCTCATGAACCACACCCATATTCACAATCCCCGGCGCATATCCCGAATCGATATCGAGTGTTTTAGTGGCTGATTCGAGCGCTTTCATGATCTGGTTGGTTCTCAGGTAGAGGACAGTGAGGTTATTCTGCGCCTGGGGATATTTACGCCTGAATTCGAGCGCCTGAATGTAGGCTTCTTCGGCTTTTACGTAGTTGCCGAGGGTAAAAAGCATGCGCGCGCTGTGGAAATACGCCTCGTGAAAATCGGGAGCGATCTCGATGGCGCTGTTGTATTCCGTAAGCGCTCCCGTGTAATCGCCGTTTTTTTCGAGCATCGCGCCGAGTGTCATATGGGTGAGCACATCATCGGGACGGGCTTTTATCGCCTTGCCGTATTCTTCTCCCGCGAGGTCGATCTGGTTGAGTGATTCATACACGGAGCCGAGCAGCATGTGAATATCCTGATCGTCTATCCCGAGATCGTTTGCCCTGAGCAGGTTCTGGAGCGCTTCATCCCAGCGTTTTGTTTTGACATACACGCTTCCGATGCCATAAAAGGAGAGGGCATAATTGGGATCGCGCTTCAGTGATTTTTTATACGAATTCAGCGCTTTTGTGTATTTTCCCGCTTTTTCATAGCCGACGCCCCGTTTGTAGTAGGTCACTTCGGAAGCGCAGCCCGCTAAAAAAACAAGAATAACGATAAATACTGTTAACCGTCTCATAAGCGATCCTGGATTATGAATAAAAATATTTCACCACTGAGATACCAAGACACAAATAGATATAAAAAATTATTTATACTATATTTAGTAACGCGTAATTGTTCGTATTTAAAAGATATGAAAATCCGCTAAAAATCCGTGTTCAATTAAATCTTGTTCCGCTTATGCGGATAATTTTTTAATCCAGTTTTCGACTATTTTCCGGTACTCGCTCGACGGGTAAAGTTTGACGAAGTTATTGAAAGCCTGCAATGCCTCGTCACGTTTCCCGAGCTTGTAATAGGTTATCGCGATCATTATTGCCGCATCGTCATCCTTGTGCGTGTACCGCTTTTCGTCGATGACATCCCTGAATCCTTCGATTGCCGTCTCGAAATTTCCCATGCTGAAATACGACTGGGCTATCCAGTAACGGCAGTTCTCGGTCAGTTTCGATGCGGGATATTGTTTCATGAATGCATGAAACAGTTCTATGGATTGCCTGAATTTACGGTCGAGACAGGTATCGAGGGCTCTTTTATACGACGCGAACACTTCCGGCGAATCGGCGCGTGTTATCGGCTCGTCGTTTTTGAGGATAATCCGCGTACCTTTTATATCGCCCGCCATGAGCTGCGAAAGCACCGTTTCTATTTCATCCTTGAAGATCAGGTGTTCCTGGCCGAGACTGTCCACAGCGGCTTTCAAAACCGTAACCTCGCGCTGTAATTCGACGATTTCTTTCTGGAGGCTGTCGATCGTCACGGGACTCCCGGACAGTGGGATTTCATCTTCTGTTTTCAGCTTGTCGAAGACGACATTATCTGTTTTCTGAATCTCCATTCCCGGTAATAACTGGACAAGGGAAGCGACACTTGTCTTTTTATCCGCCGTCTGAACCCGTCCTCTTCCCACATCGACCTGGTTTTTTACGGTCACCTCTTTCGTCTCGGGATCGACAACCGTTTCCGTGCGCTGAATGAGAAATTCGTCGCCTTCGCTGATTTCGTCTTCTGTTCCGAGATCGATAACTATCGCGCCGTCATCCTTGAGCTCCTGTATCGTACCGATTTTCTGCGTCCGTACGATCTGTTTCCCCTTGCCGGTGGCAAGAACCCTGTCGAGCATGGCAATTCTGCCATTGAGCACCATCCCGGTTACCGTAACCTGGACTTTTCCGACGCCGATATCATCGACAACACCATATGCGACAATAGTTTTTTTCCCGCCGCGGATATCGCCGGTCACCGGATCGACAATTTTCGTGAACCGCCAGAATTCCACTTCTTCACCCACACCCACGGTTTTATTTGCAAAACTTACATTGACCGTTTTGTCGGTGATGGAAAGGATACGGCCGTATTCGCTGTCATCCTGCGCGCTCACGGCAGCAGGTATCAAGAGGACGATGACAGTCAAAACATATGTCAGAACCCGAAACACTGACACAATCAAAACTCCCCGCGGCTGGTACTGTTATAATGGAAGTATAGTAAGTCAGTAATAAATTAAGCAAAAAACCTGCCACGGTGCACAGAAATTTGAAGTATATCTATAACACATTATTAAGCAAGAAGATACATTGATTATGATACATATGATAATTCCATTTGTATTTGAAATTCCGTTATGACTGGGAAAATATTGCACCCCTTTCTGACTTGAAAATACTTACGTATCAAGTTTTTGAAAGAAAAACATTGACATCGATGGTTTATAATTCAATATTTTTTCAGAGCCTGTATCTTTCTCAATAAATGTATAATCCGAATCTACTGTTCCCTGAAATAGCGGGGTCGTATGTTTTGCGATAAATGCGGAACAGAAAACAGGGATGAAGCAGAGTTTTGTACCAACTGCGGCGAAAAACTCCCCAGGGAGATCACTCCCGGAAAACCGTCGGGGGCTCAGGAAAAAACCTCACAGAACGGGGAAGGGGATTACATCGAGCGGTTCAAGGCCGCGGTCTCGCACCGGTACAGAATTATCCGTGAACTAGGCAGGGGAGGCATGGCAATTGTTTTTCTTGCCGAGGACAGCCGTCTCGAACGCCTTGTCGCACTTAAACTGCTCCCGCAGGAGATGTCATACGATGAAAACTTTGCCAAACGTTTCCTGCGTGAAGCAAAAATTGCAGCCAAGCTTCTCCATCCGAACATTATACAGATTCACGATGTCGATACAAGCGGCGGATTTTACTATTATTCGATGGCTTTTATCGAGGGAGTACCCCTCGACCAGATCATCAAAAAGAGCGGGGCGCTCAAACCCCGGGTGCTTGCCCGTCTTGCGGTCATGGTCAGTTTCGCGCTCCAGCATGCCCACGAGAAGGGAGTGATCCACCGTGATATCAAACCCGAAAATATCATCGTCAATAAAAAACGGCAGCCGATCGTCGTCGATTTCGGGATAGCAAAAGCCCAGCGCAGCGCGAAGCTTTCGCAGACGGGCATGTTCATCGGCACTCCCATGTACATGAGCCCCGAGCAGATAAAGGGGGAAGAGGTTGACGGCAGGTCGGATATCTACAGTCTGGGATGCGTCCTGTACCAGATGGCGGTCGGGAAATCGCCGTTCTTCGGTCTCGATCATACCGCGCTTCTCTACAATCAGGTGAACGTGCTCCCGCCGCTGCCGGAAACCATCAACAGGGAAGTACCGAAAGAACTTTCCGCTATTATCATGAAAGCTATTGCCAAGAGTCCTGCAGACAGGTATCAATCGGCAGCCGAGCTTGGCAAGGCGCTCCATGAGCAAATCCTCGAAAACCAGCCGGAACAGTCCGAGTCGTCCGAAACCATCGCTTCTCCTCAACCCGTATACGGACAACCTGTCCCGGAAGAGGATAAAACACCTCTTGCCGAAACGGTAATACTTCCGGCTGAAGCGGTATCCGCCGGAAAGACAGTGGAAAAGCCGGGCAAGGATTCCCCCGAGGCTTCCGGAAAGCTTGGAGATACCCTCACGGGACCGGTTCAATCCAGCGCGGGGAAAGCGGCAGGAAAACCACAGAAAGAGAAGAAACGCGCTTCCATGCTGATGTATGCTCTCCTGTCGCTGGGCATGATCGGAGTTGTTCTGGGGGCGCTCTACTATGTTATTCCGCAGGGGAAGAAATCATCGCCGCCGGTAACGGCATCTTCGGGCGGTACCAAATCTCAGACGGAACCACTGCAAAAAACCGGTGAAACTCCCGCCGGGGAACAGACGAAACCGTCATCGGATAGTTCGCCTCAGGTAAAAAAGGACAGCGAAAAAAAACCGGAACGCATGTTGCCTTCCGCGGAAAAACAGCAGGAAACGGTAAAAACGCAGCAACAGCCGCCCGTTTCCGCTTCACCGGCACAAAAAACCCCGGAGAAAAAACCGGAAACTTTATCGACCCGGACCGAGGAAAAATCTCCGGCTGAATCACGCCCGGCTTCATCGTCATCCCCTGTGCGCACCGATGAGAAAAAACCCGTGGAAAAACCGGAAGATAAGGCTCCTCAAAAAACCACTGCACCGCCAGCAAAAACCAGGAATCAAGCGACGGATCAGCCCGTTGCGGTTCTCGTGAAACCGGAAATCAAGCCCGAAAAACAGGAAACAAAACCGAAGGAAACGGTCGCGCTTGTCTGGATACGGATTCCTGCCGGTACGTTCATGATGGGTGATTCCCAGGGCGATATCGAGGAGCAGCTGCAGGTCCGGCCGGTACACAGGGTAACCGTATCGGCTTTCGAAATGTCCCGTGATGAGATAACCGTGGTGCAGTATGCGGCATTTCTCAAGGCAACCGGTCACGCGGAGCCTCCATCATGGGGAAGCCAGCAGGCTCGTCCCGACCGTCCCGTTGTATTCGTATCGTGGTCCGATGCGGCCGCATTCGCACAATGGGCCGGCGCCCGTCTCCCGACCGAGGCCGAATGGGAATATGCCGCGCGCGGCGGGCTGGAGGGTAAACTGTACCCATGGGGCGACGAATCTCCCGAAAAACGCGCCAATTTCGGGAACGACTGGAATAACGGGACAGGCTGGCGGACATCACTGACCAGAGCAGGCACATTTCCTCCCAATCAGTTCGGTCTGAACGATATGGCGGGAAATGTGTGGGAATGGTGCGCCGACTGGTTCGGACCGTATCAATCCGGGCTTGTGGTGAATCCCGCGGGAGCTTCGCAGGGACCAGGGCGTGTTGTTCGGGGAGGCGGATGGAATTCGAATGCCAAGCTTATCAGGAACTCGATACGGGGACCGCATCCTCCCGATTACACGGGACCGCACACGGGATTCCGTCTGGCGCGGGGTGGGAAACAGCGATGATTACTGCTTTTTGAATTGAGCCGTGATGACGGTGATGTTATCGGCTCCGCCGGCATCATTTGCCGCATTGATAAGCCGCTTGCACATTTCTTCGACAGTTTTCGACGATTTCACGATGGCGAAAATCAGGTCTTCGTGAATCATTTCCCATAATCCGTCCGAACACAAAATAAGCGTATCGTCATTGGCTATGGTATGCCAGACAAAGTCGGGACCCTTATCGGTCAGATTCCCCACACACCGTGTGATTCGGTTTCTCATGGGATGGGTGCGGATATCATCTTCCTGTATGACACCGGAATTGACAAGTTCCATGACAACAGAATGATCGTTCGTTATACGCTGGATGCTTCCTTTTTCCTTAGATGAAGGCTGAAAGTCATCGGTGATTTTCTGTAAGATTGCGGTTGCGGCATTTGTATCGACTTTCGGAACATCGGGCCGTGACGAGGCAGGAGAATCCTGATTTTTCTGAGTGACGATATACGCGCGTGAGTCACCCACAAATCCTATAAGAAGACGGTCGCCGAGATGGAGAGCGGCCATTATGGTCGTTCCCATCCCTCTGAGATCGGGATTTTTACGGGTACGTTCTTTTATTGTTGCATCGGCATTCCAGATGGCGTCGTTAAATGCTTTCCGTATCTGGTCGTCCGAAACATACACTGTTCCCCTGAGTTTTTTTGATATCTCTTCTACCGCAAGCTGGCTTGCAACTTCACCCGCCGCGGCTCCGCCCATACCATCCGCCACGATAAGCAATGATTTATCAGTTAAATACGTATCTTCATTATTTGTTCTGGACATGCCGGTGTCTGTCAAACCCGCGGTTGTCATGGTAACCATTCTATGGTTTCTCCTGAAAAGGAAATCGTGCTCAATTTCGTGAATATCAGCCTTTTATTAACAGGTATATGATAAGCGCGAGGCTGATAATGATTATGCCGAGATAAATCGGGTTAAAATTCTTTTGGGCGGCAGCGGGTGCGACGGTTTTTAACGGTATTACCGGTTCTTCGATTTTTTCGGCAACAACCGGCTCGGGGGGCTTATCAAGGAAACTCCGGTCAATTTTACCGACCATGGTGGATTGAACACTCGTTTTCAGTTTCAACTCGTATTGTAACACGGTTTCTCCCAGCTTGATCGTATCGCCATTCTCGAGGGTGAAACCGCTGCCCCTGCCTTTTGGAACGACTTTCCCGGAAACTTCTGTCCCATGGGTGCTCATATCGGTAATAAAAACACGTGTATAATCCGCCGTGATCCTGAGTATTGCGTGGTTTCGCGACACAGCCAGATCCGGTATTACCATATCGCTGTTTTCGGCGCGTCCGATGTTGATTGGAGATTGTGTGAATACTTTCTGGGTTCCGACAAATGACGGATCGGGCGATTCAAGGCAACTCAGTGTGATACGCCAGTCTTCTTCCATAGTGGTTACTCCAAAAATAAATGAATTTATTAGCGTACTTTTTCATATGGAACTATATTTTTTATATTTATGCTTGTCAAGCTTTTTCTTTATGCTTTATATTAGAAACAGTCTGAAAATCCTGATAATAAATCCCTTAAATATTCCGTAATGCTGTCAGCCGACATCCTGAAGCGACGTTATACATGCCCGTAATGGCAATAAATCAAAGCATTTTTTACATCGCTCTCGTGAAAAGGTGGTTTCGGCGTTCTTTTAACAACACATACCGGTTGACAATTTCACAAATAAACGGATATATTGAAATATCTTTTTTAACGTCAATTTCTTAAAAAACGGTACAGGCAGTCATGTATTTATTTATTCTGAATGGCGAAAAAGAGGGTACACGGACAACCCTGATACCCGGCACATACAGCATCGGCCGTTCCTCCGAATCAAATATTGTTTTACCCGATGATAAATATATATCGGGTACCCACGCCGTGCTGGAGGTAGCTGAAGACGGGGTGATTACCCTTCAGGACAGTAAAAGCAAGAACGGCACGTTTCTTCTTGGCGATCCGGTCACCGCTCCCGTAGTGGTCAATCCGGGAGATATTTTCAGACTCGGGCATACGTTTCTGAAAGTGTCGCGGCGCACCGAAGAGCGGTTTGCCGAACCCGATTCCGCGATGGAAACAACACCCGAAGCAATCGTCGTTATCGATATGGTCGGTTCCTCGAATATCGCCCAGCTTGTCGGTGACCGTATCGCCAGTAAAGTGAAAAATACTCTGCTGCTCTGTCTGAAAAAAAATCTCAAGGAAAATCCCGCGGAATTCATAAAAAATACCGGTGACGGTTTCATGCTCGTTTTCAGCAAGGTTAAACCCGCGGTCAATCTGGCTATCGGCTTTTTAACCGACCTGAAGGAACAGAAATCATCCGCCGGAATCCGTGTCCGGATCGGTATCAATTACGGCGAGACTTTCAAGCTTCCCGATGGTGACCGCCGGGGTATGGCTGTCGATATGGCTTTTCGCGTCGAATCGGTTAAAATCGACGATATGCATCAAACGGTTATGGGTATTAAAAAGGACGACATGCCAAGATCGGACCGTATCTTCATCGCGGAAACGGTGCAAAAAATGATTTCGAACGATACCCAGATAAAAACCCGGTGTATCGGCTTTTTCGATTTAAAAGGATTCACCGGAAGGCATAAACTGTTTGAGGTACTTGTCTGATAATCAGTCAGGATTATCCGTGCGAACCGGGGAATAAAGCATGTATCTGTTGAATATGCCGAACTGTTTCACGGATAAATAAATTCTGGCATGAACGGCACATCGTATTATTGATAGTGCTATCAAATTGTTAAATAATGAATTATTACGTTTCCTGACTGTGCGTTATAAAAAAAACTATTAAAACTCATAAAATATTATTTTTTTGCTTTTTGACGTTTTTTATATATTTTATCAATACAGGTTCAAGATAACGGAAACCGGATTTTTTCTGAATCAGGGGGTGAATATTTCCTATGGCTGAGGCGCGAATCGGCAATCTTCTTGTCAAGGACAAGAAAATATCGGTGCAGCAGCTTGAGGATGCACTCAAGCGGCAGCGGGAAAAGGGCGGAAACCTTGGCGGTAACCTGATTGAGCTCGGATATGTTAACGAACATGATCTTTACAGCGCGCTTGCCAAGCAGCTGGGCATAAAAATCGTCGAGCTGAAGCTCGATGAGATCGACGAGGATGTTGTCAATATCATACCCGCTGAAGTAGCGATCAAATTTCAGGTCATTGCCTTTTCCCGTGACGGGAAAACACTCAAGGTGGCAATATCCGATCCCACCAATATGTTCGCCCTTGATTCGATAAAGCTCATCACCGGATATAAAATTGAACCGTTTATAGCAACCGAAAGCTCGATTCGTACTATTATTGACAAGATATATAAAACAACCGAGGAAATGTCGAGCATTCTCAGTGATTTCGAGGGCTCGGATCTCGAGGTCGTCGAGGAAACCGAGGAGGAGGTCGAGGGTGTCCATGCCGACGACGCGCCGTTGGTACGTCTCGTAAACTCCATCCTCGTCGATGCGGTCAAGAAGGGTGTATCGGACATCCACATCGAGCCTTTCGAAAAAGAGGTCCGTGTCAGATTCCGTCTCGATGGTGTTTTGCAGGAAATGCCTCCACTTCCCAATAAACTCAAAGCCGCGGTTATATCGAGAGTCAAGATTATGAGCGATCTCGATATATCCGAGCGCCGCGTTCCCCAGGACGGCCGTATTAAAATCCGTATGCCCTCAAAATCTGTCGAGTTCCGTGTATCGACACTCCCGACGCTGTTTGGTGAAAAGATCGTCATGCGTATTCTCGACCAGGGCAATCTTACCCTTGACCTCACAACATTCGGTTTCACTGAGAAAGCATTACACGATTTTTTGCATGCTATCGAATCGCCGTACGGTATGGTTCTGGTAACGGGGCCGACCGGTTCGGGAAAAACCACCACGCTTTATTCGGCGCTGAGCCATATCAATCAGATTGGTGTCAACATTATGACAGCGGAAGACCCTGTGGAATATAATCTTTACGGTATCAATCAGGTTCTTGTCCGTACCGAGGTGGGCATGACTTTTGCCGCGGCGCTCAAGGCGTTTCTCCGCCAGGACCCCAATATCATCATGATCGGCGAGATTCGTGATATCGATACCGGCAGTATCGCAGTGAAAGCAGCCCTGACCGGACACCTTGTGCTTTCCACTCTCCATACCAACGACGCGCCGAGCACGGTTACCCGTATGATCGATATGGGAATAGCGCCATTCCAGATAGCATCGGCGGTAAACCTCATTCAGGCGCAGCGGCTTTTACGCCGTCTCTGCAAGGAATGTAAAAAACCCATTAAAGTGCCCGAAGAGCTTCACAAAGAACTGAATATAACTAAAGATGACGTCATATACGGACCTGTCGGCTGTCCGAAATGCAACGGGACCGGCAAAAAAGGAAGAATCGGCGCCTATGAAGTCATGCTGATGACCCCCACGCTCAGACAGGTTGTTCTGGATGGCGGTTCGACAGCCGACATCAGGGATCAGGCTATCAAGGACGGTATGCTTACGCTTCGTATGGATGCGATTCTCAAGATGAAACAGGGAATAGTCGATTATGAAGAAGTGATTCGTGAGACAATGACCGCATAAACAGGGAAAATCGGATCGGAACGACAACACTCACCGGGCGGGATAAACCGAAATGCCGGATTTCTTATACGAAGGTAAAGCAAGAGGCGGTAAAGGAGTAAAGGGGGAAATTTCCGCCGCCAGCCAGGAGGAAGTCTACAAATTACTCCGGTCAAAGGGCATTATCGTTACAAAAGTCAAGAAAAAATCAGGTGGATTCAGTTTACAGATCGGCACCGGAGTACAAGCCGAGGACATCACCAATTTTGCCCGTCAGTTTTCCGCGATGATCTCCGCGGGTCTTCCGCTTATACAGTGTCTGAACATTCTTTCCGAACAGTCGGAAAACCCGAACTTTAAAAAGGTTCTCATTTCCGTAACCGAAAGCGTCGAGTCAGGGAATTCACTTGCCGACAGCCTGGCAAAACATCCGAAAGTATTTCCCGAATTATTTGTCAATATGATCGCTGCCGGCGAAATCGGCGGTATCCTCGATACAATCCTGCTGCGTCTCGCTTCGTTTCTCGAAAAAGCGGCGGCTCTCAACCGTAAAATCAAAGGCGCAATGATGTATCCCATCATTATTTCGATTGTAGCAGTCGGCGCCGTAGCAGCACTTCTGATTTTTGTCATCCCGGTATTTACGAAGATGTTCCTCGATGCAGGCGCGAAACTTCCCGCACCTACCCAGATAGTTGTCAATATGTCAAATTTCATGAAAACACCGAAAAAAATACTTCCCATTGTCGCGGTAATAGTCGCCGCTTTCACAGCGTTCATCAAATACCGGAAAACCCCGAAAGGCCGTTTCAATACCGATAAAATGGTACTGAAAATCCCTGCCCTCGGAGACCTGGCTAAAAAAAGCGCAGTTGCCCAGTTTTCACGGACACTCGGAACCCTTCTCTCGAGTGGTGTATCAATTCTCGAAGCCCTCGAAATTACCGCAAAAACAGCCTCGAACATGGTTATTCGCCGGGCATTGCAGAGCATGATTACGGCGATTTCCGAAGGAAAAACCATTACCGAGCCGATGAAGGAAACCAATGTTTTCCCGCCCATGGTTATCCAGATGGTTGCAGTGGGGGAGGAATCGGGTGGTCTGGATCAGATGCTCAACAAAATTGCCGACTTTTATGACGAAGAAGTGAATGCGGCGGTCGAGACTCTGACAGGTCTCATGGAACCTATAATCATCGTCATTCTTGCGGTTATTATGGGCGGCGTGCTCATCGCTATGTACATGCCGATGTTCAGTATGATCGATGCGGTACAGGGTTAATGATGAAATTGCTGTTCGGACGCCGGCCATTCATACTGTTTTCATCCCATACATGTGGGTAATGTCGTTATGAACGCTCAGCATATCTGACGGCTTTCATTTGTCCGATATATTGTGCGATATTGCCGGATGACAGATACCGGCGCGGAGGTTGCATGAAAAGAATTGCAGTATTTGCCAACCAGAAAGGTGGAGTAGGTAAAACCACCTGTACGGTTAATATAGGATTCGAGCTTGCCCGGAAAGGCCGTTCTGTTCTCCTTATAGACCTCGATCCCCAGGGTAACCTGACATCATGGTGCGGAAGCGATCCCGATTCGTTCGAGCGGACCGTATATGATGTCATCAGAGGGACCGCGGTGATCGAGGATGTTATCGCGCCTATTCACAAAAATGTTTGGCTCGTGCCATCCAATATCCTGCTCGCTTCCATCGAACGCGAGATTTTTGCGGCTATCGGATATGAACGCCGACTGAAAAAAGCGCTTGAACCCGTGACCGAACGGTTTAACCACATTCTCATCGATTGCCCGCCTTCCCTCGGCGCGCTCACGGTGAACGGCCTTGTGGCAAGCGACGAGGTCTATATAACAGTGGCCTGCGAACACCTGAGCGTCATCGGAACCAACAAGCTGCTCGAAACCATCGATGCGGTTCGTGATAATTACAATGCACGGCTTCAAATCGGCCGTGTGATACCGACCATGTATTCCAATACGGTGCTTGCGGGCGAAATGGTGAAACAGCTTCACTCCTTTTTCGGTGACACGCTTGCAAAAACGAAGATACGGCGGAACGTCAAAATAGGTGAAAGCTCCGCAATGGGTCAGAGTATCATGGAATACGATCCTGACAGTATCGGCGCGCAGGATTTCCGGAATCTTGTCGAGGAGCTTGTATGACCCCGGGACGGTTTAAAAGCAGGGATGACTACTTTACGAAGCGGTCGGATTTAGCCCGGACAATAATCGAAAAAAAGCCCCAAAAGAAGCACAAGGGCGCATCCGAATCCTCCATTCCTGCGGATATCATGATTGATGTGTTCTGCCGGACGGTCGATACGTTCGAGATCGAGGGAGAAGGCCGTTTCGAGCGGACTGAAATCTCCCTGGACGAGGCTGTCGCTCAGCATTGCGCCGGAGATATCACGGTCAGAGTCAATCCGCTTTCCAAATCCGGTAAAACCTCGTGGAGTGTGGTCAAATTCATTCTTTCCGACCAGCTCGATCATCCGTTTACCAAGGCAAAACAGTTTGCCGGGGAATTACAGGGGAAAAATATTCCGTCCCTCATCGAGGTAACCGAAGGCGGCAAGGGTGAATATCATCTCTGGATATTCTACACTGAACCGGTGGATGGGCGATCTGCCGCCCATGCACTAGGAACATTCGGCAGAAACATTTTCGGATTCGGTCTCGATACGGCGCCCGCTGAATCAGGCGATGTCTTTGTGGCTCTTCCGCTTCAGGGGGAATCGCTCCTGTTCCAGCGCCGTGTATTCGTCAATGCTGTCGGAAAAATGATCAAGGATCAGCCTGCCGCTCTGCTGAACATCGAGCGTACTCCGCGCGAAACTTTCGATGCATTCATCAAGGAAATGTCGGGCACGGCCGGAATAACTCCCGCCGCCGTGAAACAAACAGTACCCGAAACCCGTATCGAAAAGAAATCCCCTGCACAGGAAATTATAGCGGAAAAAACCGTAAAACCTGAAATTATCGCTGTTCCGGCAGAAAAAGAAAAGCCACGGGAACGCGAAAAACCCGCGCCGGCGCCGAAAACTGCGGTTACACGTCCCTCTTTCCCTCAAACCGGGACGATGAAAATACTCATGTTTCAGGCCGGAAAAGAATCATATGGAATCGCTGCGGACGAACTCGATTCGATTACTGATTCTTCGGGCATATCCCCGGTTTCGTCTGAAACGGCTTATCCCGGGGGAATATCTCATATAACGGACAAAAATCTCCCTGTTTTTGATATGGGAGTGCTCCTCGGTTCCGGGAAACTCGCCATTACTCCTCAATCCCGTATCCTCGTCCTGAAAGGGGCCAACACCAGAACCGGACTGCTCGTGAGCTCCGTCTCACGGTTTCTTTCCGCGACGGTATCGGAGAACGCACAATCCTCCGGAAAAGAGCCGATTTTGGGGCACGCGGTTGAAATTGACGGCGGTACGGAACCGCTGTACTGTGTCAACACGAAGTATTTCAGTGATATTGCTGCGGGAACAGCAGAGAAGGCTGACACCCGTGAATCCCGGGATGACAGGAGATACGTTATCGCCGTGGTTGACGATGTGTATTACGGCTTTCCGGCTGATACGGTAAAGGAGATTCTTCATTCGTCGCTTCTGCCGGGCATGCAGGGCACGGACAAGCTTCCCGCAAACGTCCTCCGGTACGGCGAGACAGTCATTCACCTTGTCGATATCGCGAAAAAACCGGGATCACGCGCCGCGAAACGCCCACGGGAACCGCTGAAAGAGCGCATAATCGTGCTCACGGGGAAGAATCGCATCACCGGCACCCGTGTCGATAGTGTTATCGGTATCAGAGTACTCCCGCACGGCACCATCACATCCGCGACGGAACAGCCTCCGGTCGCGGGTTATGCTCCTCTGCAGGATACCAACCGTATCGTGATGGTTGTCGATACGGAAAAAATCGTGTAATGCCTGCTATTCCCCGTTTTGATCCGTCCATTGACTGTATCGCCTCCATTCCTCCTCGAAATGAGGCGTGAAACAGCCGCTGCCGAGCAATGACCCGATGGTGGCTACATCAAACGGGCACACTTCCTCGATTTCCTGTCCGTGGAATCTGACCGTCCCTTCCCATGTACACCGGAAGGTAAAGACAAGCTCACGTTCGATATCGGTCTCCATTATATATGTGTACAGGCACTCAAAAGCGGTTCCGGTGATTCCCAGTTCCTCTTCGGCTTCACGAATGAGAGCGTCTTCGGGCATCTCCCCGGACATGATATGGCCTCCGACCGATGTATCCCATTTCCCGGGCTCTATATCCTTGTCCTGCGAGCGTTTCTGAAGGTACAGCCTCCCGCATGTGTCGAATACGAGCACATGAACGACCCGGTGCAGATAGCGTGTTCCGCTGTGACATTCCTGACGGGAAGCGCAGCCGGTTATATTTCCTTCATCATCGAGAATATCGAAAAATTCCATGGAGAACCTTTTCACCGGGCCAGGTAATATGAATTATTGTAAATTTATAAAAACAATATAAATAATATCTTATAATTTTTCAAAACTTTACGTTTTCGTATGGTATTATTAAAAATTGTCCATTTTATATAATACGGCAAACCGGTGAGCATTTCAACAAAATCGTTGATTTTGAATGATTTCTTAACCATATTATATATCTTACAGGAGAATGTTTCATGGAAACCGATTATACCATCGATACTGTCGGTAAATTCTGCCCGGTGCCGATCATCGAAACATCCAACAGGCTCAAGGAAATGATGGCAGGGGAGACCCTGACCGTTATCTCCGATGACGAAGGCATAAAAAACGATATGCCGAGCTGGTGTGCGATGACCGGTAATGAATTTCTCGGCATGTCCGAGAAAAACGGCGAAATCAGCGTGTATATCCGGAAAGGTGCCCGATGAGACCGGTCGACCGTCTGTTGTTCGGAACAGCGGGAACACCGGAATCGGCACAACCCCGTGATTCGGTGACTGCCTGTAAGCGTCTGCGTGAACTCGGACTCGACTGCATGGAGCTCGAGTACGTTCGCGGAACCTTTCCGGGTGAAGACAAAGCCCGTGAAATTGCCGCCGCCGCCCGTGAGAACGGCATACGTCTTTCCGCGCACGGCCCTTATTTTATCAACCTCAACGCAGTCGAGCCGGAAAAGCTCGAAGCATCGAGGAGACGTATCATCAACACAGCCCGCTTCGGCGGGTTGAGCGGCGCAGAGAGTATTACGTTTCATGCGGGCTTCATGCTCAAACAGACGCCTGAAACGGTGTATGGAACGATACGAAAGGAGCTCGAAGGGCTTTGTGATGCTGTCCGCTCCTTTGATGAATCGATAGATATTCGTCCCGAATTGACCGGTAAACCGACACAATTCGGTTCTCTCGATGAGATTCTGTCTCTTTCGAAAGAGCTCGATGGAATACATCCCTGTATCGACTGGGCGCATCTTTTTGCCCGGAGCGGTGAATTCAATACCGCGCGGGAATTTCAAACGGTGATCGACACTATCCGATCTGTGCTCGGCGATCACGAGCTCAAACGTATGCATATGCATATTTCGGGCATCGAATTCGGCGCAAAAGGGGAGAAGAAACACCTCAACCTCGATGAGTCGGACCTGAATTATCGCGATCTGCTCAGAGTATTGAAAGACAACGGCGTGTGTGGATTTCTTGTGTGTGAGAGCCCGTCGCTCGAAAAAGATGCCTTACTGATGAAAAACTGGTATGAGAAACTATGACCATGTCCGCATTTTACCCTGAAAACGAAAACCAATGGACGGCAATCGCCACAGCGATACATGATTCGGACAGGATATTTCTTTCAACCCATGTCAATCCTGACGGTGATGCGGTCGGCAGCGTGATGGCGTTTGCCGTTTTCCTGAAAGGAATGGGAAAAAAAATCCGGATTATCAACGAATCATCCACACCCGATCTGTACCGGTTTCTCGACCCTCATGGCATCATCGAATCATACGGACTGACCAGATTACCGGAAAACAGCCCGGTTAAAGGCGACCTTGTCGTTGTTCTCGATCTCGGAAATTACGCGCGGCTGGGGCATATCAGAGAATTCCTTATCGACAATGACGCGATAAAAGCAGTAATTGACCATCATCAGCCCGAACAGATCGAGGCTGACATTCTCGCCCTCAATACCCGTGCGTGTTCGACCGGCTCCCTTGTCTACGATCTGCTGTGTCATATTGACAGATCGATTATAAACAAGCAGATAGCAGAAGCGCTCATTACTGCGATCGTAAGCGACACCGGATTTTTCCGGTACAGCAATACCACGGCAACGACTCACCGGATAGCATCGGAGCTCTACGAATATAACATAAACGTTCCGAATATACGACGGCATATGGAATCGGGACAACTGTTCTGCCGTCAGAAACTGCTTGGACTGACACTTTCAGAGATTCGCATAACACCATGCAGGAGAATAGTATACTCGGTAATTACCCGTGAAATGTTCGAACAGGCAGGCGCCAGCCGCGAGCATACGGAAGGTATAATCGAACAGTTGCGTATCATCCGGGATATCAAGATAGCTTTTCTCGTAATCCAGGAAGGGACCGACCTGTTTAAAGCGAGCTTCCGTACGGCCGATTCGATTCCGGCAAACGAAATCGCGTCTCTCCTCGGAGGAGGCGGACATCCCAAAGCTGCCGGGGCAAGCATGAACGGTACGCTCGATGCAGTCGTTACCCGTGTTCTGGACGCTTCGGCATCGGTTCTCAATAAAAGGGATTCATAACATGGTAAAACCCGATTCATGGATACGCAGGATGTCGCTGGAACACGGCATGATCGAACCATTTGCGGAGGGTGAAACACGGCCGGGGAAAATCTCGTACGGGCTCTCCTCATACGGATACGATATGCGTGTTTCCGATACATTCAAGATATTTTCCGGCACCGGCGCCATCGATCCGAAAATATTGACACACGCGATGTTCAGCGACATTATCTGTGACATTCTCGAAATGGAGCCCGGGTCGACCGCGCTCGGCCAGTCGGTTGAGTATTTCAGGATTCCGCGCGATGTGATCACCATTACGTTCGGGAAATCGACATACGCCCGCTGCGGAGTTGTTGTCAATGTCACACCCTTCGAGCCGGAATGGGAGGGATTTGTCACCATCTCGATTATCAACACCAACAGTCATCCCGTCCGGATTTATGCGCATGAAGGTATAGCCCAGGTGCTCTTTTTGGGCGGAGATGGTCCATGTGATATCTCGTACGCAGACAAGAAGGGGAAATATCAGGCTCAACAGAATATCACCATATCGAAAATCGACAGCACATCATAAGTTCTTGATTATTACGTCAATCACACTGTGAGTAAAGGTCATTATGAAGGTCGGAATAGGCATCGATATCGGTTCGGTAAGTATAAAAGCTGCGGTTATCGTGAATAAAGAGGATAAAGCCGTATTACGGAAAATGGCGTCTCACAAAGAGTTTTTCTCCTTCGACACGGAACAGGATAATGCAGCGTTTGCAGTCGTTCTGTCACGATACCAGCGGATCAAGGGACAGCCCCTTGTTGCGGCCCAGACTATTCTTGATTCCATCATGGAATTTCTGGACGGCGGCGAACTGCATCTCACGGTAACCGGCTCAGGCGGCAAGCTTGCGGGAACATATTACAATGTCCCCGTTATCAATGAATTTGCCGCCATTGTCGAAGCTGTGAACCATTTCCACCCGGATGTCCGGACCATTTTCGAAATGGGGGGAGAAACATCACGGTATATCCTTCTAGGGAAAGATACCTCCAACGGTACTCTCAACATTATCGATTACGGCAACAACGGCGACTGTGCGGCGGGAACGGGAGCGTTTGTAGACCAGCAGGCATCGAGGCTCAAGTTCCGCATAGAGGAAATCGGCACGGTTGTGGAAAAGGCATCCAAAGCCGCTCAGATTGCGGGAAGGTGCTCGGTTTTTGCAAAATCGGACATGATACACGCCCAGCAGCGCGGGTATCAGCCCGATGAAGTGCTCAAGGGTCTCTGCAATGCCGTTTCACGTAATTTCAAGAGCGTAATCTGCCGCAGCAAGAAAGTAACGCCGCCGGTACTGTTTATCGGCGGTGTGGCTATGAATTCGGGGATGCTCCAGTCGATACGGCAGATTTTCGACCTTGACGATAACGATATATATACTCCGCAGACCATGAACTGGCTCGGAGCCCTCGGATGCGCGATCAAGTCGCTCGACCAGGCGCCGGTGATGATTCAGTCTGCGAGGACTCAAACCAAGAGTTCCGTATTCCCTTCATATGATAAACTGACCCTCGATCATGTCAGATTACTCCGCGAACACGTAATACCCTTTACTTTCCCTGATACGAAGGAACCCATTCCCGCATACCTTGGCGTCGATATCGGTTCGGTCAGTACCAATCTCGTTGTAATCGATGCTCATGGCAATGTCATCAAGGAAATCTATACCCAGACAAAAGCCCGTCCCATCGAGGTTGTCAGCGAAGGCCTCAATGAAATCGGCCGTGAAATCGGCGACCGGATACAAATAAAAGGCGTCGCCACAACCGGGTCGGGCCGTGAGCTCATCGGTATTCTCATCGGCGCCGACACGATCAATGACGAGATAACCGCTCACAAGACCGGCGCTCTCCATATCAGCAGAAAAATGCTCGGGAAAGAAGTCGATACCATATTTGAAATCGGGGGCCAGGACTCGAAATACATATCCATCGAAGACGGCATCGTGGTCGATTTCACCATGAACGATGCATGCGCCGCGGGAACCGGATCGTTTCTCGAAGAACAGGCAGAGGACCTCAGCATCAGCATTATCAACGAGTTCGCGAGAATCGCGCTTTCCTCGGAACACCCGATACGGCTCGGTGAGCGATGCACGGTTTTCATGGGCAGAGACCTCTATTCATACCTCCAGCGCGGAGCGCCAAAGGCGGATTTAATCGCCGGTCTGGCCTATTCGGTGGTCTATAACTACCTCAACAGGGTGGTGCGGGACAGGAAAATCGGCAACACCATATTCTTCCAGGGCGGAACGGCATACAACGATGCTGTGGCCGCTGCTTTTGCTCGGGTCACCGGAAAAGAGATCATCGTGCCTCCCCATAACGGCGTGATGGGCGCAATAGGGGCGGCCCTGCTTGCAAAACGTAAAATGGAAGCGATCAACCTCGACTCGACATTCAAGGGATTCGATCTGACCAAAGTCCACTTTGAATTACGTGAGTTTACCTGCAAGGGATGCAGTAATTTCTGCACCGTGCAGGAATTCACGGTGGACGGAGAAAAAACCTACTGGGGTGACAAGTGCTCCGAACGCTACAGGAAACGTAAAAAAGTCTCGAAGTCGGCGGTAATCGAGGATCTCTATAAAAAACGCGAGGAACTGCTGTTCGGCAGTTATATTGAAAATGGAATGATCGGCCCCAAGGTCGGCATACCCCTGACGATGTATACGTATGACAGGCTGCCCTTCTACAACGTCTATCTTTCCGAATGCGGCTTCTGCACGGTTCTTTCGGATGCGACAAATACAACCATTTCAAACATGGGCATAGAAAGCGTTGTGGCCGAACCGTGTTATCCCCTGATTGTCGCGCATGGGCATATACGGCATCTTTTTGATAAAGGTGTGGATTATGTCTGGCTCCCGAATATCATCAATGCCGAAACGGAAACCCCCGAATATGAATCCTTTGTCTGTGTCTGGGGGATGACACTCCCGTTTGTGGCCGAACATGCTCCGGTTTTTCATCCGCACCGTGATAAAATCCTCAAGCCGACCCTCCATTTCCGCGACGGCGATAAGATGGTCAGGAATGAGCTGACGGAGTATTTCAAAAAGTACGGCATATCACGGGCTGTTTCCGAACGGGCATTCGATAAGGCGGTCAAAGCGCAACAGGAATTCAGGAGCAGCCTCAAAAAAGCGGGACGTCATGCGGTCGAACAGGTAAAGACAGCCGGAGAAAAAGCTATCGTACTGGTCGGGCGACCGTATAACATTTATGACCGGGCGATTAATCTCTCTGTCGCCGCCAAACTCGCGGGAATATACGGGATTAATGTCATTCCCATGGATTTCCTCGATTTCGAGGGAACCGATATTTCCGGATATCACCGGAACATGTACTGGAATTACGGTAAAAAGATTATACAGACGGCAATCAAGCTTTCGCAGGAAAAGCAGTTCGATATAATCTATATCACCAACTTCAAATGCGGTCCGGATTCATTTATCAAGCAGTATATCAGGAAGGCGCTGGGACGTCCATATCTGGTGCTCCAGTTCGACGGCCATTCCAATGATGCCGGGATGATGACACGGTGCGAGGCCTATCTCGATTCCAAAGGCTTTCTCAGCACCTGGGAGGGAACAAAAACATGAAAGTCGATGGCGCGCAGACACTCAAGGGAAGAACAGTCTATATTCCCCCGATGACACAGGCAGGCGCCAGACTGCTTGCCGCCGTTTTCCGCTCACAGGGAATCGAAGCCCGTATCACCCCGCCTTCCGATGCACGGACCCTCGAACTCGGAGCGATGTATTCATCGGGTGAAGAATGTTTCCCCGAAAAGATAACACTCGGCGACTTTTTAAAAATTACTGAAGCGGAAGGATTCGATCCTAAAAAAACGGCATTCATGATGCTGACTGCCAATGGTCCCTGCCGTTTCGGCCAGTACTGTCATCTGCTTGAAAAAGTATTGGCAGACCTCAACCTGAACGATGTCATCGTTTTATCTCCAACTTCCTCAAATGGATATGGCGGCATCGGGAGTATTACATTTTTCAAGAAAGCCTGGATAGCGGTGGTTGCCTCGGATATTCTGCGGAAAATGCTTTTTAAGACAAGACCGTATGAAAAAACCAAAGGAACTGCCGATGATGTCTACGAACGATCGCTTGTGGAACAGGAAAAGGCGCTGGAGAGAACCGATTTGTCGTACAGCCGTTCTGTCGCGCTGGTAAAGGAAACTCTCGTCAGGGCAAGAGACAGATTCAGGGCAATCGACGCCGATTATAAAAAGGGGAAGCCGCTTCTGGCCATAGTCGGCGAAATATACTGCCGTCACAACAGGTTTGCCAATGACAACATGATCAGAAAACTTGAAGAAAACGGCGCCGAGACATGGATCGCCGACCTCAGTGAATGGGTATTCTATACTGACTGGACCCGTATGGATAATCTGATAAAACAGAACAAACGGTTTTCGGTCGATATGGCGCTTGTCCAGATAAAAAAGAGTGTGATGAAAAAGGATGAACATAAACTTCTCGAACTTTTCCATGATGATTTCGTCGGATATGAGGAGCCATCGGATGTTTCGGAAGTGATGAATCTGGCGGAATCCTATCTCCCGCCTTCGGGGGCTCTTGGCGAGATGGCGATAAGTATAGGGAAATCAGGGTATTATTATGCAAAGGGCGTTGACGGAATTGTCGATATCAGCCCCTTTTCCTGTATGAACGGCATTGTTACCGAAGCGGTTTATCCGTCCTTCTCAAAGGATCACAACAATATCCCCTGCAGGGTATTCTATTATGATGGCGTGAACGTCGACATGGACAGGGATATCGGCATTTATATGGAACTGGTAAAAGGATATATGAGCAGAAAGAAGGTGGAAAGACGTTACAACAGGTTTTTCGAAAACCGTTAATATGTCCTTATTATTTCTCTGTTACACAACAAGATACTTTATATATGGGGTGTCATGATGTCTCAAAAGAATACCGACCCGGGAACAGAGTGGATTTTTTGCCGTGATATCAAAGGCAAATGTTCTGGACTGAATCCGAAAACAAAAGTGCTTGAAAAAAAACCGAAGGTAATTAAAATCAACGGTGAAGAAGTAAAGGGGTGGATAGTTAAAATCGTTCAGGAGCAGGGCGAAGGTCATGTGAAACTCAATTACAAAGACCTTTCAAACGAATGAATCATAAGCTCCTTCACCCGGGAGCTTTTTTTAACTTCTGAAACAGGAAAATCCCTCCAAATTACCCGATTGAAACAGGCCATGAAACCTTTGCAAAAAAGCATACTGCGCCTGATCGATGCCAGCCTTAACCGGGCTGCGGAAGGCATACGAGTGCTTGAAGATACCGCCCGTATGCTGTTCGACGATGAGGCATTGACACGAGCCGTCAAGGATATACGGCACGAACTCGCCCAGGTGGTAAAATCCGAAAAGAGCCTCGACAGCCTTCTCCTTGCATCCCGCGGGTCGGACTCAGATGTTTTACGGAGCGGAGAAACCCGGTCGGAACGCACGCGCGACGATATCCTTTCCATCGTGAAGGCAAATGCCGGCAGGACTGAGGAGGCGCTCCGAACGCTCGAGGAGTACAGCAAACTTCTTTTCCCGCACCTGTCTCATCACTTTAAAACCATCCGGTTCCGCATGTATGACATCGAACAGACCTTCGCAATCCATATCCATAAAATCCGTGTATTCAATAACGACAATCTTAAAGTATTTGTCGTTATTGACCACGATGCTCTATATGATAATGACGCGGCTGAATGCGCATTGGCAACGATTGATGCAGGCGTGGATATCATAGCATACAGCGACAATAACTCCAGTGACGGAGTATTTATGGAGCATGCGTCACCCCTCGTGGTACTCTGTAAAGAAAATAACATCCCGGTACTGATATGCGATCGTCTCGATTGCGCGTTAATGCTCGATGCGGACGGAATTCACATCGATACTTCGGATATATCGCCCGACAGATATCGTACGGTTGCCGGCCCGGGAATGCTGATCGGGTATACAGAAACGTTCGATTCCACCGATAATTATATAATTCATGATGAAGCGGATTATGCACTTGTTAAATACGTTTCCCGTGAGAAACAGAATTACGATAAAAAAAATGAATTAATACAGCAATTCGTGTATCGTGTCCGCATACCGGTTCTCGTCTATTCCGAAAATCCCGATGAAACGATGGAAATTCCCGCAATACAGGGTATCCGCGGCATTGTCTTTAAACTGAGCGCCGGGTCTATAAAAGAAATTATTGACAATATAAAAAAGCTGAAAAAACGCTGATATACCGCAAAAGCATAATGAAGACTGCTCTCTGAAAATTTCACTGCATGATTTATCGGGGAGACATGAACAAAAGATATAACGGTTTATAGTTCCAACTGATGACATATAAAGAATATTTTCCAGAATTTAGCAAAAAATCGTTGCATATCATTACTTAAATGATATATATTATATTTTCTAGGGCAGAGTGGGCTGTATCGGTGGCTCACTCTTTTAATTATATACTTCATTTTCTGTTGTGAATCTGGTTAATAAATTACTGTTTTGCAAAAAAACAGGTAGTCGGAGATCATTATATGAGTGACACCGGAATAACTCAACGATACGATATTCTTGAGGCCATCAACCAGATAGCCCGGGAGAAGAATGTCAACCGCGAACTGGTTGTTGAAACAATAAAGGCCGGTCTGTTAAGTGCTGCCAAAAAACGTTTTGGTGATACCGATAATATTACCGTGGATGTCGATTTGAACACGGGAGTTATCACCATGGAAGCAGAATGGAATGTTGTAAAAGAAGTTGAGAATCCGTTGAATGAAATTGACCTCGAACGGGCACGCGAGATTCAGCCGAAAGTGAAAATCGGCGCAAAAGTCCGTGAACCGTTGAAATTCGAGGATTTTGGACGTCACGCGATACATTCGGCAAAACAGAGCCTTATTCAGAAAGTTCGCGAGGCGGAGCGCGATAAGGTTTATGACGATTACCGTCAGCGGATCAATGAAATTGTGACCGGCTCCGTTCAACAGGTTTTGCACGGCGACATTTATATCAACCTGGGCAGAGCGGAAGCGATTCTACCCCATAAGAATCAGATACGGAGAGAGCGTTACCACCAGGGAAACACCATCAGGGCGCTGATTATTGATGTAAAACGGGATGCAAAAGGTCCTCAGATTATTTTATCCCGTACCGATCCCAAGTTCCTTGCGCGGCTCTTTGAGATAGAGGTTCCTGAAATCTATGAAGGGATCGTCGAAATAAAAGGTGTAGCGCGCAGGCCGGGTGAACGTTCCAAAATCGCAGTCATGTCATCCGACCCCCGTATCGATGCCGTAGGCGCCTGTGTTGGAATCAAAGGGTCCCGTGTCCAGGGAATCGTCAAAGAATTGAACAATGAGCGTATCGATATCATCCAGTACAGTGATGATATAGCATCGTATCTGGCCAGGGCGCTGAGCCCGGCACCCGTGCTCAGGGTCGATATCGACAGGGCGCAGGGCAAACTGACGGCGATCGTTAATGACGATCAGCTTTCCCTTGCGATAGGAAAGAACGGTTTAAATGCCGAGCTCGCGAGTAACCTGACTGGTTTGAATGTGGATATTATCAGCCAGTCGGAATTTGTCCAGAGCGAAGCCGACAAGACACGGGCAGCGGGACTTCTTATCGATTTGAAAGGTATCGGAGAAAAACTGGTCTATAAACTGAACGGTCATAATATCAATACTGTCAGGGATCTCGCGGATGCGGATGTAAACTTTATTGTTCAGATTCCCGGTGTGGGTCCAAAAACCGCCGAAAAACTTATTGCACTGGCGAAAGAGTATTTTGTCAATCGTGACGGGAAAATGAAAAATGTTGAAGCCGCGAAAGAAGACGGAGAATAAACCGGATATCTGTTACGAACCGGAGCGGAGTCAAACCATGCTGTAATCATGACAAATCCGGCGGAAACATGTTAAGAATTACCTTTTAAATATACTGGGAGGAGAATATGGAGAAAAAACGAGTGTATCAGGTTGCAAAGGAATTTCATATCTCCTCCGAAGCCCTCATGATGATGCTTCGTGATATGAAATTCGAAATAAAGAGCCATATGAGTATTATTGAAGAAAAAATGTATGAAAATATAAAGAAACAATTTGAAAAACAACATGATGCTGCATTGAAAGATATCCAGAAGAAGCAGGAAATAAGTGAGGCGATAACGAAAAAAGCACCAGGTGAAGAAGAAGCTCCCGTTGCACCGCGACGCAGGAAAAAGAGAAAAAAACCGCATAAAACCGAACAGAAGAAAACTCCCGAAACTCCCTCTGCAGAAAAATCAGCTGAAAAGAAAAAAGAGCGTACCGAGGAAAAGAAATCACGTAAAGCCCGAAAACGCCGTAAAAAAGTCGACATGGCCGCCGTACAGGACAGTTTCAAGAAAACAATGGCGAGCATGAGCACCGATACACGGTCAAAATCCAAGAAGCCCCGTTCCAAACAGGCCACCAAGGAAGAAATCCAGGAAGACCGTAATACGGTAAAGGTGAGCGAATTTGTATCGATTTCCGAGCTTGCGACGCAAATGGGGATACCCGTGAGCGCGCTCATCTCGAAGTGCATGGAGATGGGGATGATGGTTTCGCTCAACCAGCGAATCGATATGGATACGATCGAGCTCCTGGCGGAAGAATTCGGTTTTGTCGTTCAACAGCTCGGGGAATATGCCGAAGATATACTCAAAGCCCGTGAAATCGAGGAATCGAAGAAAAGCAAGAAAGTACCGAGACCGCCTGTTGTTACGGTTATGGGTCATGTTGACCACGGCAAAACATCGCTGCTCGATTATATACGGAAATCGAATGTTGCCGCAGGTGAATCCGGAGGGATTACCCAGCATATTGGCGCTTACTCCGTTATAATTCCCAGCGGGCAGAAGATCACGTTTATCGATACACCCGGCCATCATGCATTTACCGCCATGCGCGCCCGTGGTGCGCAGGTTACCGACATAGTCATTCTCGTTGTGGCGGCCGATGACAGTGTCATGCCGCAGACGATAGAAGCAATCGATCATGCAAAGGCGGCCGGTGTTCCCATTGTGATCGCCATCAATAAAATCGATCTGCCAAATGCGGATCCGGAAAAAATCAGGTCCGATCTTTCCCGTCAAAATATCCTTGTCGAGGATTGGGGCGGAAAATTTCAATGCCAGGAAATTTCGGCGAAAAAAGGTAAAAATATCGATAAACTGCTTGATAAAGTATTGCTCGAAGCCGAGATGCTCGAGCTGAAAGCCGTTGCGTCGAAGAGAGCAACCGGTGTCGTGATAGACTCGAAGCTCGATCGCGGAAGAGGGCCTCTTGCAACAGTGCTTATTCAATCCGGCACCCTGAGGATCGGCGAACCGTTTATTGCCGGTATGGTTACCGGCCGTGTCCGGGCAATGCTCGACGAGTATGGGGAACGTCTCACCAGCGTCAGCCCATCAATCCCGGTCCAGATATTCGGAATGGATGGCGTTCCGCGGGCAGGCGATAAATTGTATACCTTCGACAACGAAATCGAGGCAAAAAACATCGCCCAGAAACGCCGCATGATGAAACGCGAGCAGGATTTCAGACGTCTCAAACGTGTGACCCTGTCGGATATATATGATAAGATCAAAGACGGGGAGATGGGTGAGCTCAATCTCATTATCAAGGCGGATGTCGATGGATCGATGGAAGCGCTTTCAGATTCGCTTACACAGATTTCCCATCCCGAGGTTCGTGTAAGGGTAATTCATCAGGCTGTAGGCGGAATCAACGAAAATGACGTGCTGCTTGCCGCCGCTTCGGGAGCGATCATCATCGGTTTCCATGTCCGTCCCTCGGCAGCTGCACGCTCACTCGCCGAGAGCGAAGATGTTGAAATCAAACTCTATGAGATCATTTATGAGGTTATCGATGATGTCAGGAAAGCGCTGAGCGGGCTTTTAAAACCCACCATTACGGAAAAGATTACGGGAAGCGCGGAAATTCGCGATGTATTCAAACTGCCCCGCGTAGGATATATTGCCGGCTGTTATGTTACCAACGGGATTATCAAACGCAATGCAAAAGTACGGCTTATCCGCGACAGTATCGAAATCTTTAAAGGATCCATATCTTCGCTCAAGCGCTTCAAGGACGATGTGTCCGAGGTTTCCCAGGGTTATGAATGCGGCATCGGCATCGACGGTTACAATGACCTTAAGGTCGGTGATAACCTCGAGATAATCGAGATTCTCGAAGAGTCGAGAAAAATATAGGGGAATAATGCTCCGTGGTCATCGGCGTTTTACGAATCGAACTCTTTATACCGGAAAGCGGCTCCCTGAAAACGAAGCGATTTGCCATTAAAAGCATCAAGGACAGGTTGCGGAGCCGGTACAATATTTCGGTAGCTGAAGTAGATAATACCGATAAATGGCAGCGGGCTTCCATTGGTGTTGCCGCGGTATCGAACGATGCGACATTTACCGAGAGTGTTCTGAGAAAGGCCCTTGATCTCGTATACGGCGATCACCGGGTCGAGGTTATTGATTCACGAATCGATTATTATTGAAAGCAGACGTTCCCTGTGAAACGATTTAACAGAACCGACAGAGTATCGCAGCTCATTCACCGTGAAGTATCCATCATTATCGACCGTGAAATGAAAGATCACCGTATCGGAATGGTGACGGTAACGAGTGTGGATGTCAGCAAGGACCTCAGGCATGCGAACGTATATGTGAGCGTTCTCGGTGATACCGAAGCCGTACAGTCGTCTCTCGATGCCCTTAACGATGCTGCGGGATTTATCCGTATGTCTCTCGGAACACGGGTAATTTTAAAATATCTTCCCGAGCTGACATTCCGGTATGATTCATCGCTGATAGACGGAATGAAGATGGATAAACTTATCGAGCAGGCCAAAAACAAACAGTGATTGATATAAATGGAATACTTGTTGTAGACAAGCCGCAAGGCTGGACTTCGCATGATGTTGTACAAAAAACCCGTAATTTACTGGGAGGCGTGAAAGTAGGACATACCGGCACTCTTGATCCGAATGCGACCGGCGTTCTTGTGCTTCTTATCGGTGCGGCAACAAAAAGCGCATATCTCTTTGCCGATGACCGGAAACGATATCGCGCAGAGATAACATTCGGACTGGCCACCGATACCCATGACTGTGACGGTGTAACCACGGCGACCGGGAATCCAGAAAAGGTCGATCGAAAAAATCTGGCAGAAATCATCGCGGGTTTTACGGGCGAATCGGAACAGATACCCCCCATGTATTCAGCGGTAAAAGTAAACGGCAAAAAACTGTATCAGATTGCCCGCAAAGGTGAAACGGTCGAGCGGAAACCGCGGACAATCAATATAGAATCGATTCAAACGGATATGTCGCTCTACCCGAAGATAGTGCTCGATATCGTGTGTTCAAAAGGGACTTATATCCGGGTTATTGCACATCAAATCGGAGAAAAATCCGGGTGTCCGTCCCACCTGTCGGCGCTGAAGCGAATCGCATCGGGGCGTTATACTATTGATGATGCCGTTGATTTTCTTGCGATTACACAATTTCATGGTCGTGACGAAATACTGCGTTTGGTCAGGCCTGTTCCTCTTATGCCAAAGATACCATGATACTGTTGGAAGATATTCTTGATGCAGCACCGGACTGGGACTATAACACATCGATAACTGTTGGTACATTCGACGGGGTTCATATCGGGCACCGGTATATCCTGCAGGAGCTTATCAAAAACTCACGGGCGACCGGTGATAAAGCTCTTGTCGTCACCTTTGACCGTCACCCGATGTCGGTGCTGAAACCGGATTCCACGCCGAAACTGTTGACAACGCAGGAAGAAAAACTTTTTCTGTTTGAAAAACTGGGGATCGATATAACCTGTGTACTGACATTTACACGGGATATTGCCAATCTGACCACTGAACAGTTTACGAGGGATTATCTGATAAAACGCCTCAAAATGAATACATTGTTTATAGGATATGATCACGGGTTTGGAAAACGGAGTGAAAAATCACCGGAGACATTTCAGAAATTAGCCGAGGCGCTCAATTTTACCCTCAGGACGGTTAATTCTGTAGAATTTGATGGTTTAACGGTTAAAAGCTCATTGATTCGGACGCTTCTGGCCAAAGGAAACGTTGAAAAGGCGGCTGAGCTCATCGGTGAGGATTATTCATTACAGGGGAAAGTAATCCGGGGTGACGGACGGGGGAAAAAAATCGGAATTCCGACCGCTAACATCGAGCCCGGGAGTTCCGACAAGATTTTACCGGGAAAGGGAGCATATGCCGGCTGGGCGGAAATAGACGGAATACGAAAAACCGCCGTTATCAATATGGGGAGCCGACCGACCTTCAATATTCACTGTGACGCCATCGAGACACATATCATCGATTTTCAAGGTGATTTATACGGTAAAGACATACGAATAGGGTTTACACAAAAACTGAGAAACATAGTAAAATTCAATGATCAGCAGGACCTTCTACGGCAAATCAACAGCGACATTGAGACAACTAAAAAAATATATTGTCATGACAAAAGGAGAGAAAAACAAAATGGCAATCACAAAGGAACACAAACTGGAGTATGCGACAAAATTTGGTAAAACCGCTCAGGATACCGGCAATGCAAAAGTGCAGATTGCAATTCTGACTCATCGAATCAATGATCTGACCGGACATCTCAAGGTCAACACAAAAGACCATCATACCCGGCGCGGACTCATGAAACTGGTCGGAAAGAGACGTCAGCTCCTCGATTATCTCGAGCGTACGGATATCAATTCATACCGTTCGCTTATCAAAGACCTGAGCATTCGTAAATAATTTAAAAATCGGAGTTTATTTATTCATGTACAGAAAAACGACAAAGCAAATAGGAAACAACATCCTCGGACTGGAAACAGGACGTTTAGCCAAACAGGCAGACGGCGCTGTTCTGGTTACTTATGGGGAGTCAATGCTGCTGGCGACGGTATGCGTTGACAAAAAACCGAGCGGCGACAAAGATTTTTTACCGCTCACCGTGGAATACAGGGAAAAATCCTATGCCATAGGTAAAATTCCCGGAAATTTCTTCCGCCGCGAGGGACGGCCGAACACCAATGAAATTCTGAGCGCCCGTCAGATCGATCGACCGCTGAGGCCTCTTTTCCCCAAGGGTTTCTGCAATGAAATCCAGATTATTGTCACCGTGCTGTCATCAGACCAGGAGAATGAAATCGATGTTCTGGGGCTGATTGGAGCTTCTGCCTCCTGCATGCTGTCGCCTGTACCGCTTCAGAAGATACTCGGCGCGGTCCATGTCGGTCATATTGGAAACGAATACATCGTAAATCCGACTTATACGCAGCTTGAGGAAAGTGACCTGAACATCGTTGTTGCGGGTTCCGATAACGATATTCTCATGGTTGAAGGCAGTTGTTTCGAAGTTACCGAAGAAGTCCTGGCCGGGGCAATTGAGTTTTCAAAGAAGTATATAAAAGAGATTTGCGACCTTCAGCGCGAATTTATCGAGGGTATTTCCGCTCCTGTCATGGACTATACGGCGGTTGCTCCGACAGAAGAAATGATCGCCGATATGAAAAACGAATTTCTCGAAGAATTCCGAACCATAACCAGAATGAAAGAGAGATCGGAACGTAATAACGCGCTCGATAAACTGAAGGAAAAAGTGCTGGAGCACTTCAGCGAGAAATATCCTGAAAGCGAATTGCTCCTTAAACTTGCGTTCGGCGAAATCGAAAAACAGTTGATGCGTTCCATGATACTTGATGACCAGATTCGTCTTGATGGACGCTCATATACGGAAATTCGCCCCATTACATGCGAAGTCGGCGTATTACCCCGCTCACACGGTTCAGCGCTGTTTACCCGCGGACAGACCCAATCTCTCGGTGTGCTGACATTGGGCACGAAGCTCGATGAAAGAATGATCGACGATCTTGAAGGAACCAGTTACAAGAGCTATATGCTCGATTACAATTTCCTGCCGTTCAGTACCGGCGAGGTCAAGCAGATGCGCGGCACCTCGCGCCGTGAGACCGGGCACGGTCATCTTGCCGAAACATCGATTGCTCCGGTTATTCCACAGGAAGAGATATTTCCGTACACCATACGGATCGTATCCGATATTCTCGAATCAAACGGATCATCGTCCATGGCTACGGTATGTTCGGGGTCATTATGTCTCATGGATGCCGGTGTACCGGTAAAAACCGCTGTTGCGGGCATTGCAATGGGTCTGATATCCGATGGTGACAGGTATGTGGTATTGTCCGACATTCTCGGGGATGAAGACCATCTCGGCGATATGGATTTCAAGGTTGCAGGAACCTCCGTGGGTATTACCGGAATACAGATGGATATAAAAATCGACGGTATAACCACAGAGATCATGTCGAAAGCCCTCGCACAGGCACGAGACGGCCGTGAGCATATTCTGAAAATCATGAACGAGACGATTTCAGCACCGCGTGAAAGTCTTTCAAAATATGCTCCGAGCATCATTACCATGAAAATCAAAGTCGATAAGATCGGCGCGGTAATCGGACCCGGAGGCAAAATTATCAAAGGCATCCAGGAGCAGACCGGCGCAACGATCAATATCGAAGATGACGGCACGGTAATTATCGCCGCTGTCGATATGGCTGCGGGTCAGGCTGCATACGACATGGTTTTTGCAATTGTCGAGGATCCGGAAATAGGCAAGAACTATAAAGGAACGGTCAAGAGGATCGCTACTTTTGGTGCCTTTGTCGAAATCCTTCCCGGAAAGGAAGGTCTTGTCCATATCTCGGAGCTTGATGAAAAGCGGGTTAAAAAAGTCGAAGATATCGTTAACCTTGGAGATGTAGTCGAAGTTAAAGTTATCGGTATTGATGACCAGGGAAAAATCAAATGCAGCCGTAAGGCCGTTCTCAAGGAAAAACAACCCGTATAAATAAACTGTATGACATCAGTATAATGGAGCAGGGGAGCGAAGATTTTTTATCGCTCCTTTTTTTATTCGTCAGAAAAGCTTGAATTTTTATCAGGATATCCAGTTAAATCAACTGATATGATTGATCCCCCTCGGCTTCGCCATGCCCCACTTAATAAACGGATTATTTTATATTTCGTATCGGTGAAACGTAAGAGACGAACGCTGCCCCTGATACTGAAAAATCATAAGCGTAATTTTGCCGATATTGCGACATGTCGTTTTATAAAATAGAGCATTAAGTATATCAGAATAAATAAAGTGACAAATATATTTTGATTATGTTTTTTTCGGATGCGTTACAATGAAGCGTTAAAGCGAAAGTTCGTGTCGTTACTAAAGGTTTTTCACATTCGTAATTTTGGAATAATATTGTTGTAGTATGATTATATTATATATCATATTTATTTTAGTGCTATATAATATATGATACAATATGACGCACGATATATTAGTATGTTGTTTATAATATATATAATGAATTATAATTTTGTTTCATACATGCGAGGAATTTCCCTGTCATTGCAATAACTCCTTTTCTGACAATATATTAATCGTTAATATGGTAACAATAATACTTTACGATAACACAGGTTGTCTGACAACACTATCGTTCTCAAATACCGCATGGTTGCATTCGAGATATTACATCAAGTGACGGCGAAGCTGTCGGTATAAAAGAAAGGGTTACGAATGTCTGTTAAAGCGGTAAAATCATTTTCGTTGAAGTGCGATCCGGTACAGGTGTTATTCAATGGGTTGTATTCAAAGGCGACGTTACCGGTGATATATTTACATTTACAAATAAAATTACTCTTGAATCATCCGTAATATTTGTTGGCGTCGTATGACGCTATAATCGGATCAATATGCTTACGATATTGGTATAAGTGATCTCTGTATCTTACATGAATATGAGGATAATTGCCCTGTATCACCAAAGGGACATGGCGTTTTATCACTACTCGACAATCGTCATATATTGTTGCATTTATTACGACATGTCGCTATTATTAAGACTGAGTGATTTTCAATAGAATAAATGTAATATTGTTGTTATTTATGAGATTTATGTAAATAGTATCTCAGCTACTTTTTTCAATATCGTACGACATAAACACGACACTATTGGAAATTGAATACTTTTAATATATGCTTAACTGACGCAAATAAGTCAATTATATGACGATCTTAGATCAATAGCGTACGGGGAGGTTTATTCATTTTGTCCGATGTTATGTTTAAAAAAGTCAATAAATAAGACGTCATATGACGGAAATCTGGATAGTAGCGTCTGAGACTGTACAATATAATGCAGAGTATTCTTAATCATATGGGATTCAGATAGTTACAGAATTCATAAGATCATTCACATTAGAAGTTGAATTTCTTGATAGAGATATTTAAAACTAATTGAAAATAATAACCGTATTATTTCCGTAAATCTCTATGATGACGCTATTGATTTTTTAGAAATACATTATTTTGCTTATAAAGAGAGAATGATTTTTTGTCAATGAGAGACGATGTTATCATTTAATTTTTATCGTTATCATTCAAAATGTAAGTCTTTTAAATCACAAATGTCCGGATGGTGAGTATTATGCCGTGACACGGAAGGATATTGAGAAGTAATCGGTGGAGGATAAAGTGATGATGATTATGTGAATCATTTTTAAAAAAGTACAGCATCATAATCTTGATTCCGATACTTTTCGATGGTATCTTTATTTATGATGGTTTAAGTTTTTTGTCTCCAAATAGAAAGAACAGTTGAATGACTATGAGGGATAAGACATATATGAGGGAAAATATCGTTTCCACGGCCCAGGGACAGGATGTGTCCATAACAGCTCGATAAACGGGGAATACATACTAACGGCAGATATATAAGTTTACATAAGATATATTATGCGTAAACATTGCGGCGGCACTTATGACCTATTTTAAAGCTAATACCAAGAATATCATCATCTTATCGATTGTTCTTCTCTGCGCCAATTTTCTTATCTATGCAAATACACTCGTTGGCAAATTTGCATTTGATGATAAAAGCCTGATTGTCGAAAACAAAATGGTCACCGATTCTTATTCCCTCAAAGATATATTCGTCTCCAATTACCGCGCAGGTTCCGGATTTACCGGAGACAGCTTATATCGGCCGCTCACTGTCCTTTCATTCGTGTTGAACAAGTTCGGCGATAAACTGAATCCTTTCTATTATCATGCGGTTAATGTTACGCTCAATGCATGTAACGCGCTATGCCTTTTTTTACTGTTGAAGTCTCTGACGGATTCGATACCGCTTTCTTTTCTGAGTGTGCTCCTTTTCTCTGTAGCTCCTGTTCATACCGAAGCTGTGGCAAATAATGCCGGCAGACCGGAAATACTCTGTGTATTTTTCATGCTTTTATCGTGGTTATGTATTGAATACAGCATGAAAGGCATACTCGGATTGGCCGCAGCTGCGTTATTTCTTTTTTGCGCGCTCCTTTCAAAGGAAACCGCGGTTGTTTTCCCTGTACTGGTACTTGTATTGGACATTGCTCTTAAAAGACCGTTCACCACAAAAAAGAAGATTATCGAATATGCTGTTTTGACTCTCTGTGTCATCGTTTATGTTTTTATACGCTGGGCGGTGCTTAAAAACGTTTTACTGGGATTCCAACCAGGATTTGTGGACAATCCCATCGCCGTCGCACCAATGGTTGAAAGAATTGCCACAGCGCTTGGTGTGCTCGTACGGTATGTTCTCGTACTGGTGTTTCCCGTAAAATTATATGCGGATTATTCATACAACCAGCTGCCGCTCTACACATCGATGCTTCACCTAATTCCCATAACCGGTTTACTGTTCATTGTGGGCAGTACGGCTTCTGCCCTTTATTGCCGCAAATATGATCTCCTGTACCTGGTCGGTTTTCTCTTTTTCTTTATTCCGTATCTGCTTATTTCAAATATTATCTTTCCCATAGGAACAATCATGGGAGAACGACTCATGTATCTCCCATCAGTTGGTATTGCGCTTTGCGGAGGTCTTGTATTTTTACGTTTGATACGGCGATGGCGTTATCCCGCCACCATCCTTTTTATTCTTGTTACAGGCGTTTACGCGTACAGGACCGTTTCCCGAAACCGCGAATGGCACGATGATTTCAGTTTGTTTGGCGCCGAGCTCCGCAACGGGTCGAAAAGCGCGAAAGTGCTCTGTAACATGGGGTATCTGTCGGGATTTCGCGATAACATGGGTACGCCAGAGGATTATTACCGAAAGGCTCTTGAAATATACCCAAAATATGATGGAGCACTGCTTGGTCTCGGAAGAAGCCTCTATGATCAAAAACGTTATGAGGAGTCTTCACGCTTCTATGCACAGGCTGCACAGTTCAGTCCGGATAATTCACGCGCACGTTATGACTATGGCACCGTACTGGAAAAGCTGGGAAGATATAACGAAGCGGAAGATGAGCTGAAGACCTCGATCAGGCTCAATCCGAATACTCCCCTGCCTTTCCAGGAACTGGGAACGGTCAAAATTGCCAAGCAGGAGTACAAGGAGGCCATTCACTATCTTTTAATTGCAATGGAAAAAAAGGGAAATATATATATGATCCTGAACAACCTGGCCGTGGCAACATTCATGGATGGGGATTATGAGGCGGCGCTCAGGTATGTTAAAGAAGCAGAAGCGCGTCGGATTCAGTTGAATCCTGAACTCGTTTCAGCGGTCAAATCAGCCGCAAAGGATCGTTGACTTACTTCCCTTTCGATGGCGGTTTTCTGGTCAGATATGATAATATCAACGGAACCGCTCCCCCGACTATCAGGGCGATTATGAGATATTTCAGCAGTTCTCTCATAAAAGTCTTTCAGCAAATGATCTGTCCTGCATCTTAATGAGTTGTCCCTGAAAAAGTCTTTAGCATTAGCAGCCAGATCAACCTTCAGGAGTACCGCCCTACACGAAATCTGTTGCACCGGGTATTAGATGCCTCGATACTCCCGGGCAGGACACACACAAAACCTAAGTACTGTGCAAAAGCTTTCGCTCCATACCACGTCACGTTCACTACCGGCCAGTTCTCTTTACCACTCGACACACCGAATACGCCGGAACTATAACCGATCCAACATGTATTGTCCGCATCGTACGGATAATACATGTCAATATACGGCTGATCATCGTACTCACCACCTTTGCCCAAGACAACATTCTCCGATACCTTGATAATGCCCGACGACAGCGCCTCATTCAGGTATGACGCATACTGGGCGTTCGTCACTTCATATACACTCATCTCGAATGACGATACCGTCACGGTATGGACAGGGCGACACTCATCCGAAAGATAGCCATCCTCATCCCCCATCCGGAAAGTCCCGCTAGGGATCGAAACAAACGTCATGCCGGAAATGACATTTACTTCACCGGGTCCGATCGGGCTGTCTTCACTATTACTGCAGGCAAGCAGAAACGCGAGCAGTAAAAGCGAAAGAAATACATGGATGCGAACTGATGAGTTCATGAAATGACTCCATGTACATGGCGTTTACTACCTAATAAATATATTACAATTACTTTATTAACAATTTATTACATTAATTTTCAGGAACGACTGATGATAAAAAACAATAAAAAACGGGGTTTTTCTTTACTTGAGAAAAAACCCCGTTGCCAATCACACACAGATGATCGTCATCATTTTTCCGCAGCGCGTTTTTGGAAATCCGCAATATCCTCATCGGTCCAGAAGAAATCGCTTCCATCTGTCTTGCCCGGTTCCCATTTGACGTTGAGAGTCAACCCGTCTTTCCCATCGCTATCACCATTGACATCACTCGATGCGTCTTTTTCCATACCGGTTGCAGTCGCCGTTTCAGGATCGAATTTATATCTGAAGTTACCCATCGGGTTTGGATCGAAAATCGGAAGGTCTTTACTCAATTGAAGAAAGTTGATTTTTACATATTCGCCATGTTCTTCATGATATTTTTTCTCGAGCGCTACAATTTGTTTTAGCTTGCTTCTGAGTTCCTGCGTATCCATGGCTGTCTGGGTATTAATGTTCTTTTTTGTGCCGACGGCAAAAATGATAAAAATGGTAATAACAACTACTGCTACACCGATAAGAATATTCGAGATTATACGAAATAATCTGGCTTTCTTTGCGATTTTTTCTTCTTCAGTCAATTGTGGTTTTTGTTCAACTGCCATGTACGCCTCCTTAAATTAAAAAAACAAAAAATTATATGTGAAATACCGATTATAAATTTTTAAATATGTGTTTCAATCGCCTCCTTGTTGCCTCCGTATAAAGTATATACAATACGAACGATGTTTTCTATATAAATATTGAAAAAAATCTCAATTAATCAGATGCTCCTGTATCCAGCCGTTATGCAGACCGCATGCAGTAAAGAATTCCAGTGACTCGTTATATTCCTCGGTATTGATACGCCGTGATAAAACAGCATGATTCGTCGCACGGTATGCGGGAAAATACTGATCCATAAGGCTGACATACAGATTCCGCGATATTTCCCGGGCAAGAAATTTCAGCACTGTTTCAGTGCCCGACAGGTTGTCGGGGAGAATCAGGTGACGGACTAACAGGCCTTTGGTAGCTATGCCGTTGACAATGCGAAGATTCCCCACCTGTCTGAACATTTCTTTGAGCGCCGATCGATTGTGGGCGACATAGTCATCGAAACCGGATAAAACTGATGCGGCATTATCATCGGCATATTTGCAATCCGGAAGATAGATATCGACGATACCGTTCAGGAGTTCCAGAATCTCAACACGCTCATATCCGCTTGTATTATATACAATCGGGAGCCGCAATCCCGATTTTACCGCAATTGAAATCGCATGGACAATGGATGGAAGAAAATGTGTCGGCGTTACCAGATTGATATTGTGGCATCCCCGCTTCTGGAGATCGAGCATCATGAATGCCAAACGCTTATCGCTCACGGGGGTTCCGGTATTTAGCTGGCTGATGGGATAATTCTGGCAGAAAAGGCACCGTCCGCTGCAACCTGAGAAAAAAATCGTTCCCGAACCTGCATATCCGCTAATGGGCGGTTCCTCACCGTTATGCGTGTTGTGGCTGGCGACGACGGCATGGCTCCCGGACCGGCATACCCCTTTGTTACTCCTGATTCGGTTTGCTTTGCACATGTGAGGACACAGCGTGCATTCTCTGTAATATTCGGCAAGGATGCTGACTCTTTTATCAAGTATACCCTGCTCCGATAAATCAACATATCCCGGATTCATTACACAGCCTTTAATCATTGAATCTGCAAGGTTTCAAGATAGTATTGAGCTTCCTGCTTTTCATTTGAATCGTAAGGATTATCCACAACCTTTAAAAAATATGTTTTCGCCTGTTCTTTATTACCGGCAAGCCAGAAAGCTTTGGCGGTATTAATACACATCATGGATGTGAACGGGCTGTTAGCATGTTTTGAAATAAATTTCTCATATATCGCGGCTGCCTTGGCCGGCTCGTTTTTCTCTTCAAGAACAGACCCCAGCCCGTTATATGCATTAAAATCGGTAAGAACATCACCTGAAAATTTATCGATATACCGTGTAAAATATTTTTCTGCCTGGTCGTAATCCTTCTTCTGAAAATACATGTTGCCCAGTTGAATCAATGCCATTGCCGCGCTCTGGGAACCGCCATGCTTTTCAACAACGGTTTTCAAAAGATCGGGAGCTTCGGGAGCATTGGTCTGGAGCGCGATCAATGCCGCATCATAGGCCTTGTTCTCGGATGCATGTTTCCCTTTGACAATAAACATCGAAACAAATATAATAAGTAAAACAGCAAGAATTGTACCCCCGATTTTCATCCATTCTCCCTGGATATAATCGAGGAACTGTGCGGTAAATATCACGAGCGGATCCTGCTTGAGTTCTTTTTTCGTCAGTTTTTTATGTTTCCGTAACATGACCGTAATTTCTCCTGTCTTGCACTTGGTATATGAGTGGTTTCAAAAGGGATTCCCTGAACAGCCATCTGATATGCGTGTAAAATTAATTAAGTATGTAATATAAAAGAATTACACCTGTGTGTCAATGAGGGTGTCATGATAATGATCAGAAATTGAACATCAATTGCATTATTTGAACAAAACACACTTTTTCCCGTTTGTATATATATCAGCATAAGTATAATATTATCAAATTATTAAGCATTATTTACGCTTTTGGCACCGTAATAGCTTTCTCTTGGTACTGTTCAGCAAAGAAAAAATAAAATTCACCGTAATTTTCAGGAGGCAATAATGAGTCATACTCCCCATGATGTTCTCGATATGGTAAAAAAAGAGAACGTTCTTTCCGTTGACCTCAAATTCATGGATTTTCCGGGAATGTGGCAGCACTTTTCGGTGCCGGTCAAACAGCTCGATCTCGATTCGTTCGAGAACGGCTTCGGCTTCGATGGTTCTTCCATACGCGGATGGCGGTCGATCAATGAATCCGATATGCTCGTTGTGCCGGACCCGACAACTGTCTTCATCGATCCTTTTACGAAATATAAAACCATCAGCATGATCTGTGATATTGTCGATCCCATCACCCGTGAGCGTTACACACGGTGCCCGAGGAATGTCGCAAAAAAGGCGGAGCTGTATCTCAAGTCCACCGGTATTGCAGACACCGCTTTTGTCGGCCCGGAGCTTGAGTTTTTCATTTTCGACGATATCCGTTTCGACCAGAATTCCCATGCCGGATATTACTATGTGGACAGCATCGAGGGACACTGGAACACCGGCCGTGAGGAATCCCCCAACCTCGGCTACAAGCCGCGGTACAAGGAAGGCTACTTCCCCGTTCCGCCGACCGACTCTCAGCAGGACCTCCGCGAGGAGATGGTGCAGGTTCTTACCGCATGCGGTCTCGAGGTCGAAGCCCAGCACCACGAGGTTGCGACCGGCGGCCAGGGCGAAATCGACCTCCGCTTCGACAGCCTCGTCCGTATGGGCGACAGCACCAATCTTTACAAGTATATACTGAAAAATGTCGCGCACAGAAACGGCAAAACGCTCACATTCATGCCCAAACCGATATTCGGTGACAACGGGACGGGTATGCATACCCACCTGTCGCTCTGGAAGGGTTCCACGCCGCTGTTCGCTGGCTCCGGTTATGCCGGCATGAGCGAGATGGCGATGTATTTTGTCGGCGGCATTCTCAAACATTCACGGGCGCTTGCGGGTATCACCAACCCGACGACCAATTCGTACCGGAGGCTCGTGCCGGGCTTCGAAGCGCCGGTGAACCTCGCCTATTCACAGCGCAACCGTTCGGCCTCGATAAGGTTCCCCATGTATTCGATGAGCCCGAAAGCGAAACGCGCCGAGATCAGGTATCCCGACTGCAGCTGCAATCCCTATCTCGCCTTTTCGGCGCTCCTCATGGCCGGTCTCGACGGCATCCAGAACAGGATCGATCCCGGAGACCCACTCGACAAGGATATCTATGACCTTTCGCCGGAAGAGCTTGTCGGTGTGCCGGTCATGCCCGGATCGCTCGAAGAGGCGCTGAAAGAGCTCGAAAACGATTACGAGTTCCTGCTCAAAGGCGATGTATTTACCGAGGATGTCATCAAAACGTGGATATGGTACAAGATGGAACACGAGGTCAATGCCCTGCGGCTCCGTCCCCATCCGTGGGAATTTGCCATGTACTACGATCTATAAGAATAATAACGTACCATGAAATGAAAAGGCGCAGCCACGAAATACCGGTTGCGCCTTTTTTTGATATATAAAGGATTTTTTATGTATTTAATCTGGATTATTCATGAAAATATTTTACCACAAAGACACAAAGGCACAAATAGACATAACACATTATTTATATTAACTATACCAATTATCAATCGTTAATATTAAAAAAGTTATAATAAAAACAAATCCCTTAAAATCCGCCCAATCCGTGTAAATCCGCGGTCGATTTAAATTTTTCCAACGTAACTGTCGGATTATCCTCCATACATCTCATCGAAGAATTTCTGCGCATCGACAAGGGCGGCTCTCATCATATCCTCGGCTTTCGCGGTTTCGCGCTGTGAAAGAAAACGGAGCAGACCGGTCGTATCAAGATTACGGGCAGTCTGTTCGCATGCCTCCCAGCTCAGGACACTCCTGATGACACGGTCGATCCCCTGCTCCGTGTTGTCATAAGCGCGTGTCTGCATGTCATGGCCTTTCCAGCGGTTGAATCCCGCTTCCTGTATGAGACCCGCTATGGCGATATTCATGCCGTTCACACGGGCGCCGTGATCGATGTCGAATTTCCCCGGTCCGCCGAGAATGATGCCGTCGTTATACCCCTGGCTGTTGAGGTGCATGTGAACCATCGCATTGTTGTCGAGCTCCTCGACCGTATCGTACACATGATCGAGGCCGATCATCTCCGAGTGACCGAATTCCTTGTTGACTCCCTTTTTCGCCGTGGAGACGCCATATTCAACCGCAAGCCGATTCCAGAAAACGAGTGCGCTCGCCACGGTGGGAATGAGCATGGCCGGATGTCCCTCATTCGGTTTGGGCTCGAATCCGATGTACAGTTCCCCGCCTTTACGGGCTTCGTAGGCGCAGAGTTTCGCTACGCTCTCCTTGAGATTACGGTACATGGACCGGATGCCGATGGTGGCTAAATCATACCCGAACGAGCCGTTCCAGAGAATGAGCGAGGGCGCTTTACCCGCCTCGGGGTGCCATGCCTTTTTCAGGACTCCGTAAGCGAGATCTACCGTTCTCTGCCCGAATTCCTCGGCGGTCGACCGTTCTTTCGGGTCGAGCGAGGCAATACCGCCGTATCCCCAGTGGCCGTGGGCGCCGGGTGTGATCATGGCAAGGTACATACCCGTATCCACGAGGGCGTCGGAAATTTCCTTCACGGTGTTTTCGTTGATCTCGTTGTCGTAATGAACCTCCAGGCCGAGCCCGATATACTCCGGAAGCCGCGGCTTTATTCTGCCTTTGACAAGGCGAATCATGTCCACCGTGCCGAATTTGTCAGAAGCCCATTCTGGCCGCATGTCTGCGGGAACAAAGCCTCCCTTTCCCGGATTGAATGTCCACCGGCAGATACTGTGGAACGATGTATGTTCGGACATTATAATTACCTCCTTGCTGGTATGGATCATTTATGAAAATATTTAACCAAGAAGTCACAAAGACACAAAGAATAGTATACATGACGAAATATTTTATACCGGGGTAATCCCCGGGGATTACTTACAGTGGGCAACCACGGGGGGTTGCCCCAACATTTAGAAAACATGCACGAACAGTCATTGCCCCGGATTTATCTGAAAATATCATAACAAATTTCACCAAGGAGACACGGAGAAAGATAATTCATGTAATAATATGTTATATCTGAAATTACGTTTTCATCCTTCGATGTGATCATATATGGTCATGATGGTTATTCATGAAAATAATTCACCACGACGGCACAAAATCACAAAGAATATTATTCATGACGAAATGATCGTTCGCGTACGTTGGGGCAACCTCCTGTTGTTGCCCATCCACCGGAATTACTCCGGTATAAATATATCGCCATTAATAGTACATTCAGTAAGAATAAACCATCCGGATCAAAAAAAGATAAAAACGCGAAAATCCGTGTTCTGTTAAATCTTGTGAATATATCTTTCCAGACAGGAACGCCATTGTTGATATATATCGCGGTACCGTTCGATCAGCTCGCTGCGGGGCTCGATCACTTCGGCTGTTTTCAGACCGGCAAAGGCATCGGACGGATTCCTGAAAATTCCCGCTCCGATCCCGGCGCCACGAGCCGCGCCCTGGGAACCGTCCGTATTGTACAGCTCGACCGTCGATTCGGTGACCGCGGCAAAAACTTCCCGGAAAAGAGGGCTCAGAAACATGTTGGCATGACCTGCCCTGACCTTGTTCACCTCGACACCCATGGTGCGGGTGATATCGAGACCGTACCGCATGGCAAACACAATCCCCTCCTGCGCCGCGCGGAGATAGTGGCTGCGGTTGTGCGTATTGAACTTAAGCCCCGTGAAAACAGCGCCGATGTCCCTGTTTTCGAGCGTCCGCTCTGCGCCGTTGCCGTACGGGAGAATGAACAGGCCCGTAGCGCCCGGTTCGGCCTGCGATGCGAGATCGTTCATCTCCTCATAGGATGATTCTCCCATGACATTATGCCTGAGCCAGCTGTTGAGAATCCCCGTGCCGTTTATACACAGGAGAACGCCGTAACGGGGAGTCTCGGGCGCATAATTGACATGTACGAACGTATTGACCCGCGAGCGGGGATCGTAACGGGCCTTGTCGGTAACACCGTATACGACACCGGAAGTGCCTGCGGTCGCGGCAACTTCTCCAGGATTTAACACATTGAGCGACAATGCGTTATTCGGCTGATCTCCAGCTCTGTATGAAATAACCGTTCCGGGATGTAGCCCCAGTTCTGATGCGGCGTCTGATGTCATCTCACCCTGCATGGAAAATGTCGGAACCGGATCGGAGATAATCTCCTTTGAGATGCCATAATAATCAAGAACGATATCAGCCGGGCCTTCCTTTACGAAGTCCCACATGATGCCTTCGGAAAGGCCGGATGGCGTCGTTTTTATCTCCCCGGACATTTTCATGGCAATGTAGTCTCCCGGAAGCATTGCCTTGTGTATCCGGGAATATATCTCCGGTTCGTTTTCCTTTACCCATTTGAGCTTCGATGCGGTAAAATTCCCGGGTGAATTGAGAAAATGCCTGAGGCAGGTTTCCTTTCCGATATCCTCGAATGCCCTCTCCCCTGTTTCGACCGCCCGGCTGTCACACCATATTATCGAGGGCCGGAGCACACGGTGATTTTTATCGACCACGACGAGGCCGTGCATCTGATATGATATTCCGACAGCGCGGATATCACGGGTGTTTACATGCACTCTCGAAAGCATCCGGGCAGTTGCGTTTTTCAGGTGCTCCCACCATGTTTCGGGATGCTGTTCGGCCCAGCCGGGTTTAATGGCCAATATATCGAGTTCCTTGTCAGGTGAAGAAGCCGATGCAACGATATCCCCGGTCCCGGTATCGAGCAGCGAAGCCTTTATCGAGGAGCTCCCGACATCATATCCCAGTACATACATATGCGAATCTCCCTGCGTGTTTCCTGGTTGTAAAGGTTTTCTCTTTGTAATATAATGCGTATGAACAGGATTCAAACAGTTTCGGATTATAATACAGTATTTTATTTTTTGTAAAGTTGTTTTGCAGTAAAAACCATACTTCCTTCACGTTTTACTGTCATAACTTCCATGTTTCGCTTGGTGATTTGCCTTCCGGGGTGTATTTTATTCAGAATGTCAGGAACTCATCGATGCAACTCCATAACCCTTTTTATTGACGGAGGTTTACAATGCGGCGTTTTCTTCTTCACACGCGTGTTCTCATCATGCTGGCAGGTCTCTGTTTCGGAATCTCCTGTCCTGCAGCTGCTCAGTCCCGTGAGAAAGATGTTCTCGACAGTATGCAGAAAGCCACGGACTTCATGATGAACACCGTTTCCAACCACGGAGGATTTGTCTGGAAATACACCTCGGACCTTTCCGATCAATGGGGTGAGATTCCCGCCCGTAAATCCATGATATGGGTACAGGACCCCGGGACTGTAGGGGTCGGCGAAATGCTTCTCGATGCGTATAAAGCGACCGGAGACACGCAGTACCTCCGGTATGCCGAACGGGTGGCGGACGCGCTTATCTGGGGTCAGCATCCATCCGGCGGCTGGCATTATCTCATCGATTTCGATATGCCCGGCATACGGAAATGGTATGATGATGTTGCATCGAAGTGCTGGGGATGGGAAGAATACTACCATTATTACGGCAACTGCACGTACGATGACGATGTCACATCGGGCGCGACCCGGTTTCTCATGAACCTCTACATGACGACGCTCGATCCGAAATACCGTGTTCCCTTGCTCAAGGCGCTCGATTTTGTGCTTCAATCCCAGTATCCGAACGGCGCATGGCCGCAGCGTTACCCGATACGGGACGATTTCCCTCATGACGGGCATCCCGATTATACGCCGTACTACACGTTCAATGACGATGTCATTCAGGGGAATATTCATCTCCTTATCGAAGCTTTTGAAAAACTCGGGAACGAAGAATACCGTAAAGCGGCATATCGCGGCATGGATTTTGTCATCATATCCCAGCTTGCAAAGCCGCAGGCCGGCTGGGGCCAGCAGTACGACATGGACATGAAATCCGCCGCCGCGCGGTCATATGAGCCGGCATCGGTCATGCCCGGCCAGACAGTGACATGCATCGAGGATCTGGAAGAATACTACATGATCACCGGGGATAAGAAGTATCTCAGGGGAATACCCGATGCCATCGAGTGGCTTGCAAATTCAGTTCTACCGGCGAATCATAACAGGATGAACGACAGGGTCACCCATGCCATATTCTATGAACTGGGAACGAACAAGCCCCTCTATGCCCACCGTAAGGGAACGAGCATCGAACAGGGCAGTTACTGGATCGATTACGAGCCGAAAGATTTCCTCGAACATTACGGCGCGCAGACACGGATAGATGTCGATGCTGTCAGGAAAGAATACGATCGTGTCAATGCCCTGACACCCGCCGAGGCTCAGGCAGAATACCAGGCGAAACGTCAGGCGCCCCCGAGAGTCAGGAAGATCGATCCCGCAACGGTTGGCAAACTTATATCATCGATGGATGCCCGCGGAGCATGGGTCGAAAAACTGAACGAGCCCGATTTCATCGATCTTATCCACAACCCGCGCAAGGAATTCATGGGGATCAATACGGCAACGTATATCAGAAATATGGAGACATTCATCAATTACCTTGAGAATCTCAAAAAGTAGATAGTATTCTCCGGTTACAGAAATCGAGGTGGGAATCCAGTATTTCATGCTCATGACATAATGAGAAGAATACTGGATTCCCAATTCACTTCGTTCTTGGGAATGACAACCGTCTATAATACATTCGTGTTCATGAGCTGATTGAACTCTCTCCACCATACGCATCTGGAATTCTTGATATAATCCATAATCGATTGTTTATCTTATCTTTAGTAAAATTATTAATCGTTCACATCTGAATAGAGATATGTATACAATTTCAAATCCGCGTTTATCCGCCCAATCAGCGTAAATCCGCGTTCTATTTATTTTTTTAGCAGATCGGGCTGTAAATGTATGCAGGAGGTACTATGAATGTCCTTTTTGTCGGCGCCCATCCGGACGATATCGAAACATTCTGCGGGGGAACCGCGGCGCGCTATAAAGCGAGAGGCGACAAGCTGTTTTTCTGTGTTGCCACGAACGGCAATGTCGGTTCATCGACCATCCCGCCGGAAAAGATCGCGGCAATCCGTCACGAGGAAGCCCTCAACGGCGCTTCGGTGCTCGGCGCAGAGCTTATCTGGCTCGGTTTCGATGATGAGTTCCTCTTCGACACCCGTGAGACACGGCTTGCGTTCATCAATGCGTTCAGAATCGCCGATCCCGATGTGGTGTTCTGTCACTGGCGCCAGGATTACAACCCGGATCACTCGCTTTCGGGATATATCGTGGACGAATGTATCCATATGGCGGGCGTACCGAATATTAAAACCACCATGCCGCCGACGAACGGTAAAATTCCCCATGTATACCACATGGATACTCCCGCCGGGGTGAATTTCGAGCCGGAAATCTATGTCGATATTACCGGTACGTTCCAGACGAAAGTCGAAATGGTTAAAAAACACGCCAGCCAGAACGCATGGATGAAGGATCTGTTCGGTTACGAGCTCGATGCGTTTCTTGAAATCCCGGCGCAATTCCGCGGTCTCCAGGCCGGAGTAAGAATGGCCGAAGCGTTCAAACCATCGCAGCGCTGGGGAAGAACATTCATGTGTCACTATCTGCCGGACTGCCTGGAAGCGGTCAAACGCTGATGAATGCAGGATTATACCGCTAACCATAATCCATGTTAATCATATAAAAACAGCCCCTTGTGAACCAGGGGCTGTTTTTATATGCGATTTTCCGTATAGCGCAAGATTATCTTATGCTGTAAGCTTACGCGACAATACCATTAATGATGAATTCCGGGCAAATAAATACTCTTTTTGTTATACTCCGGCAATTCTTCTCTTGTATTCATTCAGCGCTTCAGTGAGACGGTCTTTTGCGGTTGTGTCGCCGGGAACATTATGCGATGGATGTATATAGACCTTGACTCCCTTATCCGCAAGAATTTCCGCGACTGTCGTTATCATCATCCAGACGCATGTGACAAAAGAGATTGTGGAAACGGGCCCTATCTTGTCCTTGTGATTTTTCAGCGCGACCGATGCATCCTGGGCGGTAGCACACGAATCCACGACGACATCAGCGATTTCAAACAGCTTTTTTCCCGAGGAGTGACGGGTCGGGATGTCTTTATATGCCTCGGCCGAGCCTGTAACAACAATTTTCATGCCGAGACGTTTCGCTTCGAGCGCGACATCTATGTTGACGTTGTTGATTCCCGAATGTGAAAAAAACCACATGGTATCACGGGGATCGAAGGTATAACTCTTCATAATTTCATTCCCGTACCCTTCCACGCGTTCGAGAAACACGAATTGATGAACCCCCATCTCGCCGACGATATGGGTGAAAAATGAAAGAGGAAGCTCGATCATCGGATGGAAACCCACAAATCCTCCGATGCGCGGGTACATCTCCTCGATAGGCAGCGTCGCATGACCGCAGCCAAACGTGTGAACCCACCTTCCGGCGGCGATACTCTCCGCCATGATCTCCGCTGCCTTCTGTATCGACTTCATTTGTGTTTTTTCGATCTTGTCCATGACGTCACGGGCGTTATTGAGCCATTCTTTCGCTAACATCTTTTTTCCTTTCGTGTGTTTCGTTCAGTTAAGGTATGATTGAAAAAATTTTTAGTATTCTCCCTCCTTCAAAAGTGCCAGCCTTCCGGCGCCATAAAGACCGGCATCGGGTCCGAGCTTCGAAACGGTAAATCTGACATCGCAGCATCCTACCGGCTGTGCCCATTTCCGGGCCTCATCCCTGATTCTATCGATAAACTGCCCCGCAGGCCCGAAAACACCGCCGCCGAAAACGATCATTTCCGGATTCAGCAGGCTTATCATGTTCGCCGCGGCCATTCCCCATAATTCCACGCTTTCATCGAGAACCATAACCGCCAGGGGATCGTGACTAGCGTAGGCGTCGAAAACGTCACGGGTCGTTATCGCGGCATAGTCTTTTTCCCGGAGGATTCCCGTATATGCGGTATCGCTTGAAAGGAGGGATCGTACTTTCCCGGCTATCCCTTCGCCGGAGGTATGGTATTCGAATGAACCGCTTCTTTCATAGTCGTTTTTATACGGCCGGTCGAGGGCAAACCATCCGATCGAGCCGGCGCACCCGGAATTTCCCCGCACGACAGCGCCGTTGACCATCACTCCCGCGCCGATACCGGTGCCGACAGCAATAAAAACGACATCGGAGCAGCCGCGTGCCGCGCCCTTCCATGTTTCGCCGAGTATATAACATGACCTGTCGCTGTCGATGGTTATCCGTATCGATGTATCTCCGATAAGGTCGATCAGATCGTCACGGAGCGGATAATCGGTCCAACCGGGAATATTCGGCGCCCATACGCTCCCGGTTTTTTCACGGTATATGCCGGGCACGGAAATACCGATCGAACTGACCGGAGTATCGCTTTCCGAGAGCAGATTCCGTATGTGATCATGTATCAGGCGGCAGACATCCTTTCCTTCTCTCCCATCGAGGATGTCCGAAATTTTATACAGTATCGTCCCCTCGGGAGCAAAAAGAGCCGATGAGAGTTTCGTTCCGCCGAGGTCCGATCCGATAACATTCATATGCGCAAAACCTTCCGTGTTCTCAGGTAATCCCTTTAACCACCATACATCCTACCAGAACATTATATACAGAATTACGTACATCGCCACAAACAAAAACCACCAGACCCAGAACGATTGATAAAAGGGACGTTTCGGCTCGTTTGCGGGGAGCATGAGTGATTCTTTCGTAAAAAGCAGCGAGGAAATGGATTCGACGGGCTTCGGTTGTGTGAACATGCTGATGGCGAGCATGAGAAGCACACAGACCGCCTGGGTCATTCCGCTGATGATGAAGAAATTACTTAAACTGTATGCCGCAACTGTCTCCGGTCGAAAGAGATGAGGGATAAGCCAGTTGATACAAAGACCAATGGGGATACCGGCAATGAGTACAACAAATGCTGAATCAGGTGTGGCCCGTTTCCAGAGTATCCCGACAAGAAATACTGTCGCTATGGGGACAGCAAGATATGATGCAATCATCTGAAAATAATGAAAGATGCCGCCGCCTATTATACCGATAAAAGGAGAATATACAACGCTGAAAATCATGAGAAACAGGGTGGCGATAATTCCAACGCGAACGAGTTTTTTCTCGTCAGCACCGGGTTCGATCCATTTTTTATAGACATCGAGAGTGAAGAGTGTGGAAATTGAATTGAGAAACGCCGAAATGGTCGACATGACCGACGAGAGAATACCGACCAGTATGAGTCCGCGAAGTCCCTGAGGGATGAGCTCGCGTATCAGGAGCGGAAAAACGTTATCGACCGGCTGATCGCCGAGATCGAAACGCGGATCGAAAACGGCGAGCGCCCTGCAGATCATACCGGGGAAAATCTCAACAAACGGCCTGAGAAACACGAACATACCGGCGACAACGATCGCCATACGGGCGTCCCACTCCGTTTTTGCGCCGAAGCTTTTCTGGACCAGAGCCTGGTTGATGCAGGAATAGTATAGGTGCAGACCCAGAATGGTCAGGGGTATTGCGTGCCAGGGGATAACAGGATAATTCATCGGCTGGATAAGGTGAAAACCACCGGGAGCATGTGCAACGACATCGCTCCATCCGTGCGGAAGCTTGGCATATCCGATAAAAAACACAAAAAAACCGGATATGAAAATAAGGGCGAACTGGAGAACCGCCGTATACGATGCCGATGCCATTCCGCCGTACATGGTGTAGATACCTGCTACAGCGCCCAGGATGAAAACTCCCCACCATATATTGAGGCCCATGACGACTTCGAGCAGCTTCGCGCCGCCATAGAACACTACAGCGAGATTCAGGAGGACATAACTCACCAGAAGGAGCACGGTGAATACGTTCCGGCTTCGCTCGTCGAACCGTTTTCCCAGAAATTCAGGCATGGTCACGATGCCGTTACGGAGGTATACGGGAAGGAAAACAAGAACCAGCATCGAATAGACAAAAAACACTATTATGTACCAGTTGACCATGGTGAGGCCAATGGTGTATCCCATACCATTCTGACCGATCAACTGTTCGGTATTCATGCCGGTGGCAACGAACGCCATGGCAATTACCCACCATGGCAGTGTTCCCTTTGAAATGAAATATTCACCGGAATTGACCCGTTTCCCCCGCCCTTTCAAAAATCCTATTGCCATGAGTGCGGCGAAATACACCAGAATAACGGAAATGTCGATAACATTAATTGACATGGTATCCGAATCGCCTTTCAGTCGTTACTGTTTCCGCAGTGACCGGATGATTGCCAGATTCTGTTCCGCAACCGCATGGTGCGCATTGATGAGCAGCGCCTGTCGATACTGTTCTTCGGCTCTGGCGTAATCACCCTTGTGAAAGTACACATTTCCAAGATTGACATGCGCATCGGCATAATCTGGTTTCAAGCGGATCGCTTCGGAATACTCCCTGAATGCCTCGTCTATTTTCCCGATTCCTTCGAGCTCGACCCCCAGATTGTTGTGCGCTTCGGCATAATCGGGATTTATCGCGAGCGCCTTTTTGTAATGCCCGATGGCCTCGTCGGTTCTGCCAAGCTCGGCAAGAACCGATCCCAGGTTGTTATGGGCCTTCGCAAAATCCGGATCTATCCGCAGCGCTTCATTATACTGTCTGATCGCCTCATCCGGCATATTCCTGTCAGCAAGCGCCGATCCCAGATTATCATATACCTCAACATAATCGGCTTTCATCTGCAATGCTTTTTTATAATGTGCGATGGCTTCATCATACCTGTTTCTCTTGACCAGAGACAATCCCATGATATTATATGCCTGCGGTATATACGGATACATCTTCAGCGACTGCCCGCACGCCGCGTATGCCTCGTCATATTTGTCCAGCTGTAGGAAAACGAGCCCGAGCCTCCACTGTATCTCGGCATTGTTATCGGTTACCGCAAGGGCATGCCGATACAGTGTAACGCTGTCTTTCCAGTACCGTACGTTGATCCGGGCAATGACCGCGCACGCAAGAATCGAAGCTGCCGCCATCACGACGAGAATTTCTCTCTTAATGCTCCACGCCCTGAATACTTGTGGCAATCCCCATGATGCCATGACGAAAAGACCGATAAACGGCACATACGCAAACCTGTCGGCGATCAGAGGCCATAATCCCGCCTGTACGATACCGATTACCGGGAAAAGCGTAATGAGATACCACAGCCAGCCGGTTATGAGATACGGTGCTGAGCGGACATATCTGATGACGAATACGGTTATTACGGCAAGCAGCGCGACAGAAACCGCAATATGCAAAGGCGACACAGAGGAAGGATAGGGATAATACACAGCGAAACTGTCGGGCCACAGAAATTTCTTTATGTATAACGCATAACCGATAAGCGATGTGGAGATTTTCTGGGCCAGCGGAATCGATCTCGTAAAACTCGGAAAAGCGCGGGACGAGAGAAACGATATGAAAACGGCAGATGCGGATAATAAAAACAGGGGGATTTTTTCATAAAAGAGCAGGCGGTTGCCATATCCATGAGCATTTCCGCGCGATGGCTTGTTTTTCCGGCGTTGTTTGACCCCAAGACTGGCGAACCGTTCGAGAGGCCAGAAATCGACGAGGCATAAAACAGCCGGCAGTGTTGCCAGAACGGGTTTTGACAGGAGACCCATGATCAAAAAGAGAAGAACGGGAAGATACCGTTTGACAGACGGTCGTTCAGTATAGAGCACATAAACGAACATCGTCGCCATCCAGAAAAGGGTGCTGAGCACACTTTTACGCTCTGTCGCCCAGGCAACGGATTCGATATTGATGGGATGAAGGGCAAAAAGCGCTGCAATAAAAGCGCTTGACCAGAGCGATTTCGTCATGCGTTCGAAAACAAAGAATACAAGAAGCGCATTGAGAATATGAATTATCATGTTTTCGAGGTGATAACCGGCGGGATTTTTACCGAAGAATTGAGCATCGAGCATGAGCGACAGCCATGTCAGCGGATGCCAGTAAGCGATTTCATTGAAACTGAACGCCCATTTCAATCCTTCCAATGACAATCCTCGCTGGACATGATGGTTCTCGTATATATAGGTATCGTCATCGAGCTGGAGGAATTCATGACCCCGAACCTGCAGGTAAACACACATCGTCAGCATGACAAGCACTATACTGACAATCATTTTTTTTGTGTTTCGCGTCATCGTGGACCCACAAAGCAGTATAAAAAGTTAAAACAGGCAATCGTCCGATGTTTTGATCTTTATCGATTGAATCCGGCTCATTCATCCCCCGCTTTCACCGCACGGATATAGAGAGAGCCGGCTATTTCGGACACCATGGGTATCTTTTCGGCCCATGAGCACAACGGCTGAACAATGGATATGAGCGACCGTGGAATTCCCGGATGCAAAAAGTCGAACGGCACTATTTTTATAGCGCTGAAACCTTCTTTGAGCATTTTATTCTTCAACGACCATCGTATGAAAGCGGTCTCATCGGGAGAATCACCTAATTTTCGTTTCAGGTATGGTATGTTTTTCTGAAGGGCTATCTGCGGATTCAGCATATTCGGCTCGGTAAAAAAAATGCTGCCCCCCGGCTTCAGGAGCCGGTATATCTCGTGTAATGCAGCATCGATATCGAGGTGGTGAAGAACGGAGCTCCCGATGATGGTATCGAATGTATCGTCCGGGAAACGGGAATGGCAGCAATCCTCTTCGAGGAAAGTGACACGCGGCGAGGTTATCCGGAGCCGGGCTCGTTCGAGAAGGTCCCGTGAAATATCGACTGCGGTTATTGCGGCGCCGGTTCTTTCCAGTTCAAGGGTCAGGCAGCCGGTGCCGCATCCGATCTCGAGAACGTTCATTTCCGCGGTGATGTGTGATATAAGCATTCGTACTCTGCGATTCCAGCGTACCTTCCCGGCCGGAGATTCCCAGTTCCAGATATTTCCGGGATCGTGTTTAACAAGATATTCCCCATGCCTCATTTCATTATTCAATCGGCGTGTTTTATCGGGTTTCATCGGCATTCTTTTTCAGTTTAATCGTGAAAAAAGAGGCGCACACACGCGGCAACAGGTGTGAAATATACAAATCTATTTTAAACAGAAGCTTATATATCCCATATGGTATCGGAACCCTGCTGGAAATTCCACCGGTCAGGAAATATGAAAGGAACGTATAATACCGAATTTCCCGTGAATCGATACTGTACTTTTCATGGAGAGGCAGTATCCAGTCTTTCCGTGAAAAAAACAATTTGTATGAGAGGGCGATATTTGCGCTTGAAAGGGGGCCTCGGATTCCGGATAATTCGGGCTTGGTGATCGAATAGTCAATGGGCTCACGGTGCAGGAGTTTGTAAAGAATATACGAAAAAAACGACATATAGGGCTCGGTGATGAATATTACCCCGTCATTTTTAAGCTTTTTTGAGGCTTTTAGCAGAAAATCAACGGGTTTTCCCAGGTGATGCATCACATTTGTCATGGTGATAATATCGATACTTTCATCCTGTATCTTTTCGAATCGATCGATGTCATGGCAATCGAATACATGGTCGAGATGATCCATAGGTAATATATCCGTCGTGATAACAGATGGATAAAAGTTTTTAACGGGAGATGTTCCGCTGCCGATTTCAATGACATTCAGATTGCTGAAATTCATTATCGCTTTGAATTGAGTTTCAAAGAGAATCTGATACCAATAGAGGAGATTCCTGTTGTTCAACAGTTTTTGACGGTTTTCTATCGTTCTCTGAATATCGAGCTTGAAACTCATGCTTTTTTACCGGAAGTTCAGGTGAATTTCATTTTTTTTGCCGCGAAATAGAGCATTGAAAAAAGAAGCGCCCCATGACGCCACCTCGATATATTGGTGGTTCCGTAGCT
>JAJFUH010000111.1 GCA_021372535.1 bacterium | reverse complement strand
GCGGGTATCCAGATTATGGCTGCCGGGCTCATGAATGCCCGTTTCCCGGTCACCTGCAACGGCGCCAACCTGGCATACCGGCGTGCCGCATTCGAGCGGGTGGGCGGATTCGAGGGCGTCGGGGATGTCATTTCCGGGGATGATGACCTCCTCATGCAGAAAATCGCACGCGGAAGGGCAGCAGGCGTCCGTTTTGTCACCGGTATAGAAACAGCAGTGCGGACAGGCGCTGCCGGGAGCCTCGGTGAGTTTCTCGGAAAGCGCGCGCGGTGGGCATCGAAAATCGGGAGATACCCTTCGGTTTCTGCAGTTGCACTGATGGCGGCCTTCTTCGCTTTTTTTGCAGCGATTCCGATCTGGCTGGGGCTCGCTGCCGCTCACCGGGTGGCGTTTTTTCCCCTCGCTGTTATTTACGGTCTTAAAACAATATGCGATCTTGTTCTGGCCGGTTATGGAGTTTATAAAATCGGGAAGCTCCGGCTGATGCTCATGTTTCCCCTTGCCGAAATTCTCCATGTGCCTTATATAATCTTTGTGTCGGTAAAAGGATTGTTCGGATCGTTCGAATGGCGCGGACGGCGAACCGGAGCTGTCAGTGTCGAGCGCGGAAAAACTTCATATGATTAAGAGGGCTGTGAAAAAGTATATTTTTCACGAGCCCGATAATGAAATGTATTGTTTTGATGCTGTCAAGGGCATGTAAACCGGCACTTCGTGCCGACCCTTAACAGCTTATATCCACACGTACAGGCTTTATCACATGACTTTAAAAAAGATACTTGAATCCCTCGAACATATTCCTCCCGAAATTCTCAAAAAGAATCTCAAAGGCGTTCTTTGGGAAGGCACCCCCGATTCCGGCGGGCTGTCGCTGACCTTCGATGACGGCCCCGATCCCGATATCACACCCTATGTGCTCGATTTTCTCGATGAAGCGGGAGCACGGGGCACGTTTTTCATGGTGGGCGAGCAGGTGAAGAAGCATCCCGATACGGCCCGGATGGTTGTCGAGCGCGGGCATATCGCCGGGAATCACTCCATGACCCACTGTTCGATGTTTCTCATGAAAAAAAGCGAAGTCAACCGTGAGATCGACGATACCCAGAAAGCCATAAGCGACACTACCGGCGCTGCTCCATGCTGGTTCAGACCACCGTACGGCATGTTCGATTTCACGAGCGCCGAAGCGGTGAGGCAGAAAGGGCTGACACTCGTTCTCTGGACCGTGCTGTCGGGGGATTACTCGGATGATCCGCCCGAAAAGATTCTGAGGACGGTCGAACCGTTCATCAGGCCCGGCGCGATCTTGGTGTTTCACGATACCGCGCACGGGGGTGGACTCTTTCTGCCGGAGATACTGCGCAGTATATACACAAGGGCCCGACACGACGAAATACGGTTCATCGGAATCGATGAGCTCACGGTTTCCGATTCGATCGAAGGGGACGAGAACGATGCCTGACATGCCTGTTGTCTGTATAGTGGGCTATTCGGTGTTCTATCTCGTCGTCTCTCTTGTGCTGGCAGCCGGTATAATGCGTTTGCGGAGGAGGAAACCGCCCGGAGATGAACCCACGGTCTCTGTTGTCGTCTGCGCCCGTAACGAGGAACGTGTCATCCGGCGGTGTATCGACAGCCTCGTAGAGCTCGATTATCCGCGCGATAAAACTGAGGTCATTCTCGTCGATGACGAATCCGACGACAGCACGCCGGCCATTCTCGAAGAATATGCATCCCGGTACCCGTTTCTGACCGTTCTCTCCACCGAGAGCGAGCCTCGCGACCTGCCGGCGAAACAGCGGCCGCTCAATCTGGGAATCAACCATGCCCATGGCGAGATCGTACTGCTGACCGACGCCGACTGCGCGGTCAAACCCGGCTGGGTTCGGGCACATGTGGCGGCGTATCATGGCAGTGTCGGGATTTCCGGAGGTATTACCGTTGTTTCGGGGAAGCACGGCGGCCTGTTTGCACGGATTCAGGGATGCGAGCTCGTGACGAAGCTCGCGGCTGCAATGGGCGCGGCAGGGCTCGGATTGCCGGTTACGATCATGGGTAACAATATTTCGTTCAGACGGCAGGCATATGATGCAAGCGGAGGATTCAGCAGGATCGAGCCCAACATAGTCGAGGATATGGCCCTTGTGAACGCTGTTGTGGGACAGACCGGATACCGTCTCGGCTGGGCCGTGGGAGGTGATGGTGTAGCTGTGACCATGCCGGAGGATTCCTTTCGTAAATTCATACATCAGCGGCTCCGTTGGATTACCGGGATGGGGAATTTCTCGATGACAGGCAAGGTATTGATGGGTATCGAGATCATGATGTCGCTGGTGTTTATCGCTTCTCTGGTGTTTGCGCGGTGTAATCCGGCGATCCCGTTGATACCGATGCTTTCATGGTTTTCCGGGTATGTCATTCTGCTGTGCGCTGTTCCGGGATCGGCGCCGAGCGATTTTGTGCTCATTCCGGGGATGCTTCTGTTTCAGAGTCTTTACGGTTGCGTATTGTTATGGAGAATTGTAGCCGGAAACCGGGCAGTGGAATGGAAAGGGCGGATATACCGGAGCAACAATGCATGAGGGAGCATCTGAAAAGTCCCTCCTGACACGACCGGTTGAGCAGTCCAAAGGAAACGGATGAGTGTAACTGCAATAGTCCAGACCGCCTTCATCGGCGATGTAGTGCTTGCGACCCCGCTTTTCGAGGCTGCGCGGAAATCGCGGCCCCGCGATACCATTATTGCCGTGGTTCGGGCCGGCTGCGAGAACCTTCCCGGAAACAATCCGTTCGTCGATGAAGTAGTCGTATGGGACAAACGCGGCAGGGAAAGCGGTATCGGCGGATTTATCCGGTTCGTGAAACGCCTGAGAAGCTTCGCCATCGACACCGCGATAATTCCCCACCGTTCGCTGAGAACAGCCGCCGCGCTCTTTCACGCGGGTGTCCGTACGAGGATAGGATTCGCGAAAGGCGGGGGCATGCTCCTCCATACCATCCGGGTACCATACTGTCCCGGAATCCACGAGGTGGAGCGCAATCTCATGCTTGCGGAGGCCGTGGGGTGGGAAACGGCCGGATGCCTGCCTGCGGTTTTCCCGGACGACCATGACAGGTCGGCGGTCGATGACCGGCTCGGCGCTGTATCCTCGTTATGCGTTCTTGCGCCCGGATCGGTCTGGATGACGAAACGGTGGCCGGTGGAATATTACAGCGCTGTCGGCAACGCATTTGCGGCGAAAGGCATGCGCGTCGTTGTGAGCGGCGGCGAGGGAGACAAGGAAATCTGCGCAATCCTTTCCCGGAACGTTTCGGGCGCGATCGACACCTGCGGCCTGTTGAGCCTGCGTCAGTCCGCCGAGCTCTACCGGAGGGCTGCGTTCGTTCTCACGGGCGACAGCGCTCCCCAGCATATTGCCGCCGCGATGGGCACCGGGGTTTTTTCGATTTTCGGGCCGACAGTCCGCGATTTCGGATTCTGGCCCTATACCGAGCGCGGGATGGTGATCGAAGAGGATGCCGACTGCCGTCCCTGCGGCGTTCACGGTCACCGTGAATGCCCGGATAAAAGCCATCGCTGCATGAAGTCCGTAACACCGGAGCGGGTCATTCGCCTGATCGAAGAAACGCTCGGATCATGAAATGGAGTACAACAATAGCTGACGAACGACGGAACCGGCTTTCCGTCGAAGCTGTTCCCGGAGGAGTGTGATCGGCAATGGAAGCATCATATTATGAAAAACTCGACAAGAACAGGGTCCGTTGTATTCTGTGCCCGAATTTCTGTACGATAACCGATGGTAATACAGGCATCTGCAGGATCAGGGCCAACAGGGGCGGCACGCTTGTTGCCGAAGGTTACGGTCGTGTGGTTTCGCTCGCTGTCGATCCCATCGAGAAAAAACCTCTCTACCATTTTCACCCTTCGAGCGTCATATTGTCAACTGGTGTGAACGGGTGTAATTTCCGGTGCGGATTCTGCCAGAACAGCGAAATATCCCAGGAGGATGTAAACTCACGGTATATCGAGCCGGATGAACTTGCACGGCTTGCCTCGCAGAATGGCTCCATCGGAGTGGCGTACACCTACACCGAGCCGTTCATATGGTTCGAGTATATCCGTGATGCGGGCAAGCTTGTCCGTAAGCGCGGGCTTGTCAACGTTCTCGTGACCAACGGGTATGTCAACGAGGAACCGCTCCGTGAGCTGCTGCCCGTTATCGATGCCATGAATGTGGACATCAAGTCGATCAGGCCGGAATTTTACAAGAAGGTATGCGGCGGAAAGCTCGATGATGTTCTGAGAACCGTGGAAACAGCATCGAAACAGTGTCATGTCGAGGTGACAAATCTCGTGGTAACCAATTACAACGATACGGACGAGGATTTTGAAAAGCTGACCGACTGGATAGCCGGTGTCAGCCAGTCCATGCCGCTTCATTTTTCACGGTATTTTCCCCATTACAGGTTTTCCGAGCCTCCGACACCGGTGGAAACACTCCTCCGGGGATATGAGATTGCAAAGAAAAAGCTCAGGTATGTCTACCTGGGCAATGTCGCCGTTCCCGGGACTTCCGATACTATGTGCCCGTCGTGCGGATCGGTGCTGGTCAGACGGTCGTACTATTCTGTCTCGGCAGCCGGTATCAGGGGCGGGCGCTGTGTTTCGTGCGGAACGGCTGCGGAATTTACGGGAATCTGATTGAATCGTACTACGATTTTGAACCGATATAAAAGAGTAATAGAACGCGGATATTTTCTACAGTGGGCAACCACGGGGGGTTGCCCCTACAAAGAAAACACAAAAAATTATTTCGTCATGTATCAGAACTGTCCGGTTAATTTAAAAAGCCCCCTTTCTGTCACTTCGTTCCATCCTTCCCCCTAGCAGGGGGCAGGATATAACTGCAAGCGCCACACTATGTTGCCCCCTCCGGGGGAAACAGGCGCGTAAGCGCTGAAGGGGGCTGTTCTAAAAATATGAGATAGTAACATCGAGCATTGTTGAAATTCATTGAAAACCATAGCGTTTTCAATACATTATGCACATTGAAATGTAACCGGACACTATTAATGTTACTTCCTTTGCGTGCCCAAAGGAAGTAACCAAGGAAAGGGCACCCTGTGAAAAGCCATTTCCCCCGTTCACTGCCCGTTTTTCGGGAATGTGTGAACTCACGAGCCTTCGGCTCGCTCGGACAGCACCCATTCTTTTTCCGAAAAACGGTTGTGACCGCGGGGCTTTTCAACGGGTTTATAAATTCACAGGCTTTAATCGAAAGAATTCCTCGGAGTTTTCACTCCGGGGTAGTTCATTGGTCTATAGTCAATGTATTACAATAAAATTGGGGGTCTTAAGTATGTAAATCGGCACTTCGTGCCGGCCCTTGACAGCTTATATCCACGTAAATGGTGTTTTTCACAAGGCTTATAGATGTGAACGATTAATAATTACTAAAGATAGTATAAATAATCTATTATGCCTATTTGTGCCTTTATGGTGAAATATTTTACCAATAACCCCCATAACCATAGATGGTCACAACGAAGGATGAATAACCTCCATGACTATAGATAGTCACACAGAAGGATGGAAAATATATGCAGGCTGTTTATGGATTCCCGATTAAAGACTCGGGAATGACGGTGGTACAGGGACTCCAGGAACTTGGCCGGTGCTTCAGCACCGGAAACCGTAGAAGCATTTTCAGATAAATCCAGGTTAGAATGCACCTTGATATACGACGGTATTATACACGCGGCGATGCGATTCTGGTATGTATCGTGTCCCTCGCCGCGATTTTGAGCATAGCCGCTGTCGAGTTTTTCCCCGGCGGGGGAAAACACGTTGTCGTTGAAGCGGACGGCCGAAAGGTATTGGAACTTTCGCTCGATAAAAACGTTACAACAAAGGTTTCCGGTCCGCTCGGTGAAACGACCGTATGCGTTGAAAACGGGACCGTACGCATCACCGATTCGCCCTGTCCGCACGGGTACTGCAAACATATGGGGTATATCAGCCATCGTGGTGAAATACTGGTTTGTGCTCCCAACCATATCATCGTATCCATACGGGGGGGCAGGGATAATGATTCGTTCGACGGAGTGACGCAATGACAGGAGGAAGTTCCCCGACCCGACGGCTTGTTATGATATCCATGCTTTCCGCATTCGGGCTCATCCTGTTTGTTTTCGAATCCTTTCTGCCGGTGCTTCCCTGGTTCAGGCCGGGGCTGGGGAATATCGCCACCATTCTCGCGCTTCTGCTCTATGGTTTCGGTGACGCGATCAAGGTGACGCTGCTGCGGGTGGTTCTGGGAGCGCTCATACTCGGAAGGCTTTTTACCCCCGTGTTCGTTTTCGCCGTTTCCGGCGGACTGGCTTCGGCACTGGTCATGGTGTTTGTCCTCCGGTATACGCGGAATGTATTCGGGCCGGTCGGTATCAGTGTGCTCGGCGCGCTCGCTCATAACATTATTCAGCTTGTAATCGCCTATTTCTTCTTTGTAAAGAGTGTGGAAATGTTTATATTTATACCCGTATTTATTTTTACGGGAGTGATTACCGGGAATATCACCGGTCTTATTGCGGCCATGGTTCTTGAGCGGGGAAGCGCCCTTTTTGCCCCCGAACCGGTCCGCGAGAGGGAAACAGTATGAAAATCGGCAAGGCGAAACTGGATGTTATCGCCGGTGATATAACGAGGATACCGGTTGAAGCGATTGTCAACCCGGCGAACAACATGCTCTGGATGGGGGGAGGCGTGTCGGCGCTTATACGCAAAGCCGGCGGAGAAAGCATAGAGACCGAATCCCTGAAAAAAGCTCCTGCGCCGATCGGCGAGGCGGTGGAAACGAAGGCAGGCGCACTGGCAGCCCGCTGGATTATCCACGCTGTAATAACGGGCCAGGACCTTGTCGCCACCGAATCCGCAATCCGTAAAGCGATGAGAGCCTCCCTTGTGAAGGCTGATTCATTACGGTGTACTTCGCTTGTCGTTCCCATCCTCACAACCGAAATTTCGCATGTCGAGATTCATATCATTGCATACGGGATGGTTGAAGAGACGGTAAAATTCCTGATTCAGGACAATAAATCCCTCGAATATGTGGCATTCGCGGATAACGATGAATCCGTTCGGAAAATCATCAACGACAAACTTCTGGAGATGTTTACGAAACATGGCTGAAAAACCGGATTTACCCCTGCTTGAGGGTCAGATCGACGATATAAACCGCTGTTTCAGGTGCGGGCTGTGCAAGACGGTGTGTCCTTCGTTCGAGGAACTGAAACTCGAAGGCTCATCTCCGAGAGGAAGGGTACAGTTTGCCCAGTCGGTGCTCAATGGCAGCGTTGCGCTCGACGGCGCGGTTCAGGCACGGATGCTCGACTGCCTCAACTGTATGCGGTGCGCCGAAATCTGTCCTTCGGGAGTGCGCACCGACCATATTGTCCTTGCCGCGCGGGCCGAGCTGGCCAAAAGGGGAAAACTGAACATCATCAAGAAAATGGTGTTCAAGACCATCATCCGGTACCCGTTTTTCATGAACATGGCCGCGCGTTTCGCTTCGACAGGGCAGCGGTGGTTCTATACGGGTAATCAGCTTTTGGAGGCGCTTATCCCGCGTTTTGCAGGCATGGGCGACAAGCATTTTCCCATTCTCGCGGCCAAACAGTCCATAAGCAGATGGCCGCTTGTCAATCCGCCGGTTTCGGGCAAACCTGTCAAACGTGTCGGTTATTTCATCGGGTGCGCGACAAACCTGATGTTCACCAATGTTGCCGACGCCACCATACGAGTGCTCACCAGGAACAATGTGGAAGTCGTTATTCCGCGGAAACAGGCATGCTGCGGAATACCCGTATACTCCTCGGGGGATTTCAAAACCGCGCGATATCTGGCGGAAATCAATCTCAAGGCGTTTTCCGGGCTCGATATCGACTGTATTGTCACCGACTGCGCTTCCTGTTCGGCTGCGCTCAAGCATGAAGTGAAAGAGCTGCTCGGTGTGGGGCCGTTCGATGTTCCGGTTTACGATCTCAACGAATTTCTCGTGAATGTGATCGATATCGACAGGGATTTCGGGGAAATTCCCCTGCGTGTCACGTACCACGATCCCTGCCATCTCGGACGGGGACAGGGAATTTACCGTGAGCCGCGCGAGCTTCTGAAAATGGTTCCGGGTGTCGAGTATGTCGAGATGACCGGCGCAGACCGGTGCTGCGGCGGAGCCGGAACATTTTCGTACACACATCACGAGCTGTCGCGAAAGGTCGGGGCGCATAAGGCCGAGAGTATCCGCGAAACGGAGGCGGACTATGTGGCGACTCCCTGCCCCTCGTGCAAGATGCAGCTCGACGATCTGCTCAATCACGAAGGAGAAGATATTCATACAATTCATCCTGTCGAGCTACTCGACATGGCCTATAGAAAGAAAGACGAACAATCTCACACGACAAACATGGCGCCGGAAAGCATAAAGATACCTGTATGAAACTGAACAGCGCTGATCCGTACTGGGGGTAACATGAAACGAAAAGGAATCACAGCCAATATCATAAAACTTCTGACTTCGGTTATAATAGCGGCCGGACTGCTTGCCGGGTGCGCTGCCACAGTCCCGAAAGAAAATGAACCGGAGGCTGTCGAGACATCGAAAAAGAAAGCCATGGATATGTTCATCCAGGGGAAAGTTGCCGAGTCGAAGAACCAGTTTGGAGAAGCGATCGCTTCATATCTGGAAGCCCTTCAATATGATCCGGATTCCGGCGAGATTGCGTATGCGCTTGCCGAGGCATTCGTCAAAAACGGGAAAATAAAGTCGGCGCATTACTATACGAAACTCGCGACAAAACTCGATCCGACCAACAAGGAAGCATGGCAGCTCCTGCAGCGCATCGAGCAGCACGAGGGGAATTATGAAAAAGCCATCGAGGCGATGGAAATGTACATGAAGCTCAGCAAGGACAAGGATTTCAACTCCGTTCTTAAACTTGCCTATTTTTACTTCTCCGCCGGTAACGCCGAAAAAGGGAAAAGTATTCTGTTATCCAGCATCAAAGAAAAAGACATGCCGGCCCAGGATTTGCAGCAGGCCGCAGAGCTGCTGGCCATGAACGATTTCATCGATGAGGCCCTGTCCATCTATAAACGTATCATCGAACGCGACCCTGCCGATGAGAACGCATGGATTTCAATAGGTGAAATCTACGCTCAGAATGGCAAGCTCGATGAAGCGGATCAGACTTTTACCGAAGCGCTGCGGAAAAATCCCGGGAGCGTAAAACTCCTTGTCGAACTCGGTAATTTCTGCCTGAGTAAAAATGACTGGAAAGGCGCAATAACGTATTTCGAGCAGGCCGATGCAACCGGCATCGACAACATGAAAATCAGGAAAACCCTCTGCGCGCTCTATTATTATGACGGCAGAGACGAGGACGGCAAGGCGGCGCTCGATTCCCTCGTTGCAAAGGGGGAGGATGATGCCGGACTGTATTTCTCGCTCGGGAAAACGATGAATTATCTCGAACGGTACGATGAGGCGGTCAACTATTACAGCACCGGTTTTTCAAAGGTTGACAAGAATGTGAACCAGGAGTCGCTGCTCAACGCTTTCGCCGGTATGGCGCGGTCGCTCATCAAGCTTGGCCGTGCCGAAGAGGCTGTCGATCTCATCCGTAAACAAGCGGGGTCGTTCATCGAGGATAAAACGATACTGAAAGAGATCGAGGCAACCATTTATACCGAACTGAAACGGTATGAAGATGCGGCCGCCATTCTCGAATGGCTGTCCGAATCGGATCCCCAGAATATATCATATCTCCTGAGACTGAGCCTGGTTTATGACTTTCTCGGCCGTTTTGATAAGGCGGAAGAGGCGCTCCTCAACATACTGAAGATCGAACCGGACCATACCCTTGCCCTCAACAATCTCGCCTATATGTACATGGAGCATAACCAGAACCTCGACAAGGCAATCGGCATGGTCAAACGGTCGCTTGAAAAGGAACCGAAGAACGGGGCCTACCTCGATACTCTCGGCTGGGGATATTTTAAAAAAGGCAATTTAAAGGAAGCGCGAAAGTATATTGAAGCCGCGCTCAATGTGGCCGAGGCTTCCGATAAGGGTGTCATATACGAACACTACGGTGATGTTCTCGTGAAACTGGGCAAGGCAAAAGAAGCAGCCGATGCTTACAATTCGGCCATAAAGCTCGGCGAGGATTCCGCACGTATTCAGCCGAAAATCGATGGCATCAAGTGAGCGATATGATAAGAATGCTTCGGCCTGCGATCGCTGTTCTGTTTATCCTGACAATTCAGAGCTGCGGAAAGAAGCCTGTATCGGTTGTTCCCTCCGATGTCACCATTGAACAGATACTGGCTTCCTTCGAGAAACAGGCATCGGGGATACATGATTTTTCCGGACGGGCACGGGCCACCGCAAAGATTAACGGCCGCACTGAATCGGCAGCCGTCTATATCAATTACAGGAGCCCCGACAGGTTCCGGGTGATCATCAAGGGTACTTTCGGCATTGTCCTTTCCGTTATTGTCGCACGGCCCGATTCGTATACCGTGTACATCCCTTCATTGACCGGCTACTTCGTCGCAGGCCGCGGCGAAGATATTTCCGCGCTTCTCGTTCCCGGAATGCGGTTCGATATCGACCGTATTACCTCCATGTTCACCGGCGCATATCCTCCCGCCGATATTCAGGCCGGTTCCCGTGTTTCCCTGAAACATAAAAATTATCAGGCCATCCTTGCTCTGGAAGACAGTTTAAGGGAATACCGATACACGGTCGAAGGCCCCGGCTTACTGCTTGTTAAAGAAGAAATTTTAAAGGGCTCAAAGGTAGTCTGGCGACGTCTGTGTTCGGATTTTATATCATGCGGCGATGTGATGTTTCCGCGCAGAACCGAATTTACCGAGGGGAAAAAGATGCTCGCGCTGGATTTTTCGACCTGTTCGGTGAATACGGGTCTTGCCGAGAGCGACCTTGTTTTTGATATCCCCGCGAATGCTGAAAGGCTTATACTTGAAGAAAAAAACAAGCCAGCCCCAAACCGCCCGTGAGGTAGCTCTCCGGCTTCTTTCCCGGGTGGAAAACGAAGGGGCATATACCGACCGGATCATGACATCTCCCCTGATGAAGGAGCTTGAAACCCGTGACCGTTCTTTCGTCCGTGAAATGGTACCCGGAGTGATACGCTGGAAAATGCGCCTTGACCGTATCATCAATATTTACTATAATAAAAACCCGTCCGAACTCGATCAGGATATTCGTAATGTGCTTCGTCTCGGATTATTCCAGATCATGTTCATGGATTCCATTCCGGAATGGGCGGCGGTCAACGAGAGTGTAACAATCGCCGTAAAAACGCACGGCAAGGGCGCCGGGGGCCTCGTCAATGCTCTCCTCAGGAGATTTCTCCGTGAGGGTGAGCCGGATAAATGGCCTTCCGATACGGCGGAACGGCTGTCGCTCGAACTCTCTCATCCGCTCTGGATTGCACGGCGATGGATCGATGCTTTCGGCGAGAACATCGCCGAATCCATCATGAGGCAGGGAAACGAGAAACACCCGGTTTTTGTCCGTACGGGAAGGATCGGGACAAGCATGGAGAGCCTTGCAGAAGCGCTCGATCACGAGGGTTTCGAGACGGAGCCTGTAACCGGGATGCCTGAATACCTTTCGGTGTCAAAGGCCAACGGTCTGTTCGACAGCGTCGCCTTCCGTGACGGCCTCTTCATCGTCCAGGACCCCTCGGCGGGAATGGCCACGGTGCTGCTTGCTCCCCAGCCGGGCGAACAGGTGCTCGATCTCTGTTGTGCACCGGGAGGTAAAGCGATACACGCCGCCTCGCTCATGCACGATCAGGGGCGTATTACGGCTGTCGATAAGCATCAGTCGCGGCTCGGACTTGTCGAGGAAACCGCCGGACGTCTCGGATTCACTATCCTGGAGTTCAGGGAAGACGATGCGGTTACCTTCGGGCGCGATTCGGAGGAGCGGTACGACCGTGTTCTGCTCGATGTTCCCTGTTCGGGGACCGGTGTTTTTTCAAAACGGCCCGATCTGAAGTGGCGGCTGACCGATGAGGATGTAACCCGGATCGCATCCCTCCAGCGCGAGATGCTCGATAATGCCGCCGGTCAGGTCAAGCCGGGCGGTGTGCTGGTATACAGCACCTGCACCCTCGAACATGAGGAAAATGAGGATACGGTCGCGGATTTTCTGGAGCAACATCATGAGTTCACCATTGACCATGACAGCCGTTTCACAGCATTTGAACGAGGACCCGGATATCTGATTTTTCCCCACCAGATGGAGGGTGTCGGAGCTTTCGCAGCCAAGCTGCGGAAAGAGTAAGATGAATCAGAATACTCCACAGGCTGCATCCCGCTCGCAGAAGCGAACGAATAAATTCGATCCGCTGAAACTGGTCGGTACGATAATTCGGCATGGCATTATTGCCCTTTTTGCCCTTATTCTGGCCGGAATTACCTTTGTTGTGACCATGGACAGGATTATAATGCCGTATTACCAGCAGACCGGTCTTGAAATTCGTTTGCCTGACCTGACCGGAAAATCGCTCGCGGAAGCCGGAAAAACCGCTCATAGCCTGCACCTGTCAATCGTTCAGGATTCGCTCGTCTATCACAATATTTACCCCAAAGATGTCATAACCCTTCAGTTGACGCCGCCGGGAACGCTTGTCAAACCAGACCGTATCATCCATGTCACCGTATCGAAAGGGCCGCGACCGCTTCTCATGCCATCGGTAGTCGGACTTTCGCAACGTGAAGCCGAGCTCGTGGTAAAGGAAGCCGGTCTCGAAGTCAAATCGACGCCGATCATCCGGTCCAACAATTATTCGCGCGGTCTTGTCGCCGGGCAGTCTCCCCCGGGAGGGCAGGAGATTCCCGAAGACACGGATGTCGTTCTTTATATATCAAACGGTCTTCCCGAGACGAACATAAAGATGCCGAATCTTGTCGAGCTTTCGCTGAGCGCGGCGCTCGATACGCTGAAATTTTACCGGTTCGATATCAAGCTCGTACAGATCAATTATGTCAATGAATCCGAGATGCTGCCGGAAACTGTCATCGATCAGCAGCCCGATCCCGGCGCGCTGACCCATACGAGCAGTGAAGTGACGCTCGATGTATCGAAGAAGGAATAAACGGACCCGTATGGCGACCGGTAAAAGTGTAATAAAAAGCTCAAAAATCTTATAACCCGATCTATTCACAAATTTAAATAGAACGCGGATTTACGCGGATTTGAATTTTGTATATCATTTTTTAGTTCAAGATTCAGAAGGGCTGTGAAAAAGTAAATTTTTCACGAGCCCCATGACGAAATGTGTTGTTTCGGCGCTGTCAAGGGCATGTAAATCACTGGCAACCCCCCATTTTAAAGAACACTTTTTTCTATTATGTTACTTCCTTTGCTTGCCCAAAGGAAGTAACCAAGGAAAGGGCACCCCGCGAAAAGCCTGTTTCCACGGTCACGGCCCGTTTTTCGGGAATGTGTGAACTCACGAGCCTACGGCTCGCTCGGACAGCACCCATTCTTTTTCCGAAAACCGGTTGTGACCGCGGGGCTTTTCAATGGGGTTTATACATCAGAAGCTCCAAAGGGTGTTATGCTATGTATAATCAATTCATTACAATACAACTCAGTATGGATT
>JAJFUH010000110.1 GCA_021372535.1 bacterium | reverse complement strand
CAAGGAAAGGGCACCCCGTGAAAAGCCTTATTCCCCGTTCACTGCCCGTTTTTCGGGAATGTGTGAACTCACGAGCCTTCGGCTCGCTCGGACAACACCCATTCTTTTTCCGAAAACCGTTTGTGAACGCGGGGCTTTTCAACGGGGGTTAAAAAATCACAAGATCCAAAGGGTGTTATACTATTTATTACAATACAATTCATCCTAGATTTTTGAGGGGGCACCAGAGCATGATATAATAGGGATTATTTTCATTGGAGTAGTGGTTTTTGGGTACCCACGATGACACATATCATATTCTATTAAGTTCGATAATTACGTTCCTTTCCTTTGCGTGCCCAAAGGAAGTAACCAAGGAAAGGGCACCCCGTGAAAAGCCTTATTCCCCGTTCACTGCCCGTTTTTCGGGAATGTGTGAACTCACGAGCCTTCGGCTCGCTCGGACAACACCCATTCTTTTTCCGAAAACCGGTTGTGAACGCGGGGCTTTTCAACGGGGAGTACAGATCGGAAACGTTTTTTTCCACCGCCGGAATTCTATTCATATCTATAGATACTGGCTACAGCACACTATGTTGGAGTATTTTTTTGTAATTGAATAACTAATAATATATCATAATCATTTATTTATACAGAGATTAACTCTACCTGATAAAGGCTCCCATGTTATGGTAAAGAAAAAAAAACAGCACGAACCAAAGAGTAAAGACACTGCCCGATCGGAAAAAACCTCAGTAATTGACACCGTGATTTCCGGCCCGAGGGCGCATTGGGTATTTTTCGCCGTCTATCTGGCTGTCACGGTGATTCTCTTCCGTGTTTTCCTGTTCGGCGACGGCATGCTGTATGGTACCGATACCATTCCGGACGGCATCTACACCCGCCAGTTCTACAAGGATTACCATGCCGAGTACGGCGGAATACCGCGCTGGAATCCGCTCATTCTCGGAGGGATGCCCTTTATCGACGCCATGCACGGCGATACCTTCTATCCCGGCGCCTGGCTCAAGTTCTACATGCCGCTCACACGGGCGCTCGGGCACAAGCTCGTGTGGCATGTGCTCCTTGCCGGGATATTCATGTTCCTCTTCCTGAGGACACTCAACGTGCGCCGCGAGGCTGCTTTTCTCGGCGGAATCATGTATATGCTGGCGCCCTCGTTCGTGACGCTGCTGTATTCGGGGCATGACGCGAAGATGTATGTGATCGCCTTTCTTCCGCTCGCGCTCGCGCTTCTCGAAAGGGGCATGAACAGGCCGCGATTGCCGACCTTCACCGGGCTCGGCGCAGTGATGGGGCTGCTCATCCTCACATCGCACGTGCAGATGGCGTATTATTCATACTGGCTCATCGGACTCTATTTTCTGTTCAGGCTGTTTTTCAGCGGAGAGGAAAGCGGCTCGGGACGTGCTCTGAAAACGGGCCTTTTCGCGCTTGCCGTGATTGTGGCGTTGACCCTCGGCGCTGTCCAGCTCCTGCCGTCCTACAGGTTCACAACCACCGAGTCGGTGCGCGCCGGTGCCGAGCGTACCGGCTATGAATATGCCACCTCATGGTCGATGAATCCCGAAGAGGCGATGGGTCTGATAGTACCGTCATTCCCCGGATTCGAAGCAGGCATCGGAGACCGTTCGCGAAATACCTACTGGGGGAGAAACTTCTTCAAGCTGAACTCCGAATACGGCGGAATTCTTCCCGTCCTCTTCGCCCTGCTCGCGCTGCTCTGCTTCCGGACACGGAAGACGTGGTTTTTCCTGGGAACGGGTATTCTGTCGCTCATATATTCGCTCGGGGGGAATACACCGGTCTACCGGCTGTTCTATGCGTTTGTTCCGGGCATCAAGAATTTCCGGGCATCGGGCATGATGATTTTCATGTTCGGTTTTTCAGTGTGTGTCATGGCCGCGCTGTTCCTCGATGCGCTTTTCGAGCGGAAAACCTCGCTGAAGGAGAGCGACCACCGGCTCCTCTATGCTGTCGGCGGGATCATTGTCGCGGCAATTGTCGCCACTGTCGGAATGAACGGTCTCCTCGATCTCTGGCGGGCGGTACTCTATCATGGTGTGTCCGATCAGAAGCTCGATGCGCTCCAGGCCAACCTGCCCTATATCAGGAGCGATCTCTGGCGTATCGTGCTGTTCTCGGGAGCCGCGCTCGCGGGATTGTGGATGTTTCTGTCCCGGAAGATCGGGGTGACGGCGCTTGTTGTGCTCATCGCCCTCGTTGCCTTTGTCGACGGCGCGATCGTGGACAATGGATTTATCAAGGTCATCGATCCCGCGACTTTTCCGGGTATTGCTCCCGACCGGGTGGTCAGAGAGCTTCGGGATAAGATGAAAAACGAGCCTCCGTTCAGGGTTTTTGCGGGCCTTCTGACCCTGAGCCAGAGGCAGAGCCCCAATTACTATGCAGTCTTCGGGATCGAGTCCGCCGACGGTCATCACAACAACGAACTTCAGCGGTACGAGCTGTACGCCGGGAAGATTTTCAGAAATTACTTCCAGTACTGGCTCGATGATTACAATTTCAAACAGGAGGAGATTCCTAAAAACAACTTTCTCAGGGTCGCCGGCGTTAAATATATAGCCGTTCCGCTCCAGGATAACAATACCGTGCTCGTTGAAAATACCGCCGCGCTGCCCCGTGCGTTTATCGTGCATGACTGTGTTGTGGTTCCCGATGATACTCTCGCGGTTGAGCGTCTTCGTGATGCGGACTTCAATCCCGCCGTGAAAGCCATTATCAACGAAGAGTGCGGGATCGGGCTGCCCGGCGCAGGCGCAGGAACAGGCGAAACGGTCTCGCGGGCGGAAGATGTCGCGTATACCCGTGACGGTATCCGAATGAAAGCGAATTGCGCGGCTCCGGGGCTTCTCGTGGTGTCCGAGAATTTTGTTCCCTACTGGCACGCCTCTGTCGATGGCACTCCCGCTCGAATTCACCGGGCTTACGGGACATTCATGGCTGTTGAATGCCCGGCCGGGAGCCATGAGGTTGTCTTTTCCTACCGGTCGACACCCTATGAGTCGGGGAAAAAAATGACCCTTGCTTCGCTTCTTTTTGTTGTCGGTGTCATGGCTATCACAGGTGTAGCACAGGCAATGAGACGGATGAAGAGAGGCGGGTGAAAACGATACTTGTTCACAGCTCCCTGAGAGGGCGTTATAAAAGATTTTACGGGCCGGCCTCCAGATCATTAATCGGGGATTAACTCACCCCCTGATCCCCCTCTATGCGATAGAGAGGGGGAATCGGGCGCTCCCGATAGTTTACCATCTCCCTCACTACAGGGTAGAGAGGGAGACTGAGAGGGTGAGTCAGGGTTAGGGGAAGTGTTTTAACAAGATTTATAGTTCCCAAATTGTAAATTGAGAAATGCGCTATGGAAACCATGGTAATTATCGAAAAGATTCTCCCGATTGCCGAGACAGCCATACGGCAATCGAGTGAACTGATTACACGGTTTCATCGTCGGCTGCTGACGGGTTATCTGGCGATTACGGAAGCAGTATATGATCGTCTGGTCGAGAAAACCGAGGATAGAAATTATATTTCTTTTTCCAGGCGGGAATACGAATCTCTGCTGGAAAACATGCTTGTCTGGATTGACTCGATCGGAGATCTTCTCGGGGATTTCACCGATGAAAAACTATGGGGTGACTGGGAAAAGCGATTCTACGAGTTTCTGTCGGAATACCCGGAACATGTAACCATTATTATTACAGACGACTTCTGGCTCCCGAAAGAAGGAGACACCACTTATATACTGCTGGGTAAACGGTACAAACGGTTTCTGATATGGTGTGGACGGGCAGGTGTCAGCATGCGAAACACCATCGGAAAAGTGCTCGGTAAAAACCCCCGCGAGCCTTTGATCCCGAGACGGAGTTTCAATCTCCACAATTTTTTGAGATACCGGCTCGAAATCCCGATTTCGCACGCTATCACGGATGAATGGCAGCACCGGTATAACCAGATTGCCACGCAACTTGCCCGAATCCATGATTCAGGTGAATCGGTAAAAAACAGTTTCCTTCAGGTGAAAGATTTTCAAACGTTGTGCGCGGACAGTGACAAGGACGAAAACAGCGCTCGATTGCAGCAGTTCCACAACCACATACTGCTTGTCAAATCCATGGTTGAAGAAATCGATGTATACGAGGGGGGTACAGGCGAACGCCAATCGGACAGCCTTGCTCGAATCGTCCGGGAATTCGGTGACAAATGGGGCAAAGCCGGGACATTTGCTTTGCCTGATATTGATTTTGATCTTAAAAAATTCCAGCAGCGCAGGAATATGAGAGGGGAAGAAATCGCAGAAACCGGGAGGGCATGGAAACATCATTTCGATGCGGAAAAAGATGAATGGCTCAAGGACATCGAATTATCTCTTTTCCAGGTGAAAGCGGTCATCACCTGCAGCGAAACCAATTCCCTCGTGGAGAAAAGCGTTACTGAAAACATCCTTCCCCGCCTCAAAGAGATCGATCTGAGTACAGCCGATTCCCTCGAAAAATTCAATCTGGCGGTTGATAGTGAAAAATCCGTTCTCGGTGAAAAAATAGTATCCGAAAGTAAAACCCTTATCCGCCAGTTGCGCGAGGAGAGGATACCCGCTCTCGTCGATTCGATTAACAAAGCCGGTATCGATGCAGTGTTTCAAGACTATATCGACCAGATCCGTAAATTACAGGATTTGATCGCCGATACCCACATACTCCTCCTCCGCCGTGACCTTGAGAATATGCCCCCCGTATCCGATACCGATGAAGTACCCATAAAAAACCTGGTTCGTGAAGAAATCATTGTTCCGCTGGTCGGGAATCATCAGGTTTTTTCCGTCCGGATTCACGATCGTCTTGAACGCCTCATTAACACCGTTTCCGGAATCGATCAGATAGTCGAATTCAATCTCAGTTCCGCTCTCACGCTCCTCAATGAAGGCGCTGCAGAGGAAACCTCTGAAAATGCCCGCGGACTCGTGATCGAAGGGCTGGAACGGACACGGCTGCAGCTTGTGGATTTTGAAAAGTCTTTTATTGAATTATCCGGTGATATCCGTAAAGACCTCATGGAAATGACCCTCGATCTGAACAACAAGATTCAGGAACTGGAAGACAGCACCAGGATATTCGATCTGAAAATACGTCTTGCTCGTGCAAAAACCCGTGAAAATGTGCGGCATCTGTCGAAAACCGCATGGAAAAGAGCAGAATCGTCCGTTCGGCAAGCGATTCCATATGTCATGAGATATGTGCGGAAAATCCGGACGAGCTATTTCCGGTTGAGAAAAATGACCGGATTGACAGTACCTGCGATCAGCATCGATGAAAAACTTGCCCGCTACCTTACCGAATCACGTCAGAAAATATCCCAGCTTCCCTATGTCTATCAGCGTCTTTTCAGCCTGGCGCCGCTGCTGGACAGCCGTTTTTTCGCGGCGCGTGATGACGAAATGGCTCTTATCAGGAGCGATTTTGCCCTGTGGAGGGATGGGAAAAGCACATCGATGGCGGTGGTTGGCGAGGGCGGCAGCGGAAAAACCACCCTCCTGAATTTTGCCGAATCCGATATTTTCATCGGTATTCCTCTTGTTAAAATCAATCTGACTCAAACCATATACCGGGAAGCCGATCTGCTCGATACTCTGAAATCCGCCTTTAACGCCCCGGATGTTCAAACCATGGAAGAGCTGGAATCGCAGCTTGTGAAAAACAATTCACAATTGATATGTGTCATGGAAAATGTTCATCAGCTGTTTCTGAGAACGGTTGAAGGATTCGATGCAATCGAGCGGTTTCTTCTGTTTGTTTCCGTAACGCAGAGCACCATATTCTGGGTGGTCACGTTTTCCATGTACGGATGGCAGTATCTCGAAAAGGTGTTGAATATATCCAAGTATTTCAGCCGTGTTCTCGTGCTCGGCGTCCAGACAAAAGAAGAAATGACCGCAATAATTGTAAAACGTCACCAGCTGAGCGGATATAAATTAGTGTATGAACCTCCCGAAGCGGTTCAGCAGTCACGTAAATTCCGGAAGCTTGCCACCGAAGAGGAACGTCAGGCATATCTCGAGGATCAGCTTTTCAGACAGCTCACCGAGATGTCCGCTGGTAATATCCGGACAGCCATACTTTTCTGGCTTATGGCAATAAAAGAAGTGACGAAGGACAGGTTCGTGCTTTCACCGAGCATCGAATTCGAGCATACCTTCATCTACCAGCTTCCCTCGGTTGAGCTTTTTACCCTTGCGGCTGTCATACAGCATGAAATCATCAATACTCATGAGCATTCAGTGGTTTTTCACCAGGACATCAAAGATAGTCTGATGATTCTGAACAGAATGTTCAACAGGAGTCTGTTACAGAAAAACCAGGACGGTTATTATTTTATTCATCCCTTTATGTACCGTCCTGTTGTTAAGGCATTAAAGTCGAAAAATATGCTTTGATAAGGAGCCTTCCCGATGCGTACATATCGTATGTTTATGTGTCTGGTGCTGCTGACGGCGCTTCCTGTCATTCATGGCCGGCATGTAACAGCCCAGACTGTTCAGGATTCAGTCTCGGCGGCTCAGGATACCGTCACGCAGAAGACAGGCGACACTATCCGGGATACAATCGAACAAACCAGACCGAAAATTGCATGGAGCGTCAACGTTGCCAAGATTCTATGGTCGGTAATCATATTTTTCATTGCTCTCATAGCTCTTAAATATGTAACCATTGTGCTGGAAGCTTTTGCGGAACACCGGACGAACCTGCGATTGCTGATAAAACGGGTGATACCCATTATTCGTATAATCGGGTGGACTTTTGTTATTTATGTTATTATTTTTGAGATATTTGCTCCACCGATTGAAACCCTTGTCGCTGTGACTGCATCCGCCGGAATAGCGATCGGTTTTGCGTCGCAGGATATACTCAAGAATATTTTCGGCGGGATCACGATACTTCTGGACAGACCGTTTCAGGTCGGGGACAAAATCCAGGTCGGCGAGCATTATGGCGAAGTAGTCCAGATAGGGATGAGAAGTGTTCGCGTTGTAACGCCCGATGATTCGCTTGTTACGATCCCCAACAGCAATATTGTCAACCAGTCGGTTTCAAATGCCAATTCGGGAGAATTCAACTGTCAGGTGGTGTCGGAATTTTATCTTCCTCCCGGAATCGACCTGGTGAAACTGAAAAAAATTGCGTACCGGGCGGCGGCTGTCTCGCAGTATGTGTACCTGAACAAACCCATCGTCATCATCATTAAAAACGAGGTTTATCAGGGAAGGTCGCTCCTGAAAGTACGGCTGAAAGCATATGTACTCGATCTCCGGTATGAGTTTCCCTTTGCGAGCGAGATGACGGAAATTGTCATGAGCGAGTTATTGAAACAGAAGCTGGTAACCGTATCGGACCTCGCTTTCGGAGGGTGCTACAACGTTTCAGCATGAGGGCAACAAGGGTGGGTCAGGGTACAGGACTTATTGTGTCGAAAAACTTGCGGTTGGTGACTCAAAAAAATAAAGAGATACTGTATCTGAATACTCTTTTTAATCTTTCATTGTGACCTCCATGGTCATGGAGATTATTCATTAAAGGGACATCATGAAAGCGCTGATCATTATTCCGACATACAATGAAAAAGAAAACATATCGGAGATTACCAGGGCTGTCCTCGATATGCCGTACGATTTCGAAGTGCTTGTGGTCGATGACAATTCTCCGGACGGCACCGGCGGGATAGCCGACAGGCTCGCGGAGGAGAACGGGCGGATCCATGTGCTCCACCGCGCGGTCAAACAGGGGCTTGGTCCGGCATATATAGCTGGTTTCAGGTGGGGGCTTGACCACGGATATGCCCTTTTATTCGAAATGGATGCGGATTTTTCCCACAGGCCCGAATATCTCCATGATTTCATGAAAGCGATCGAGGATGCCGATCTCGTGCTCGGTTCACGGTATATTTCGGGAGTCAATGTTGTGAACTGGCCGCTCACACGGCTTCTGATTTCCTATTTTGCCAACCGTTATTCGATGCTTGTCACCGGAATGCCGGTCCGTGATGCGACCGGGGGGTTCAAGTGTTACCGCCGGGAGGTTCTCGAATCAATAGACCTCGACAAGGTCAGGAGCACGGGATACGCATTCCAGATCGAGATGTCAATGCGCGCCATGGTACGGGGATTCAGAATCAGGGAAATCCCGATCATATTTTATGACCGTACGAAGGGCAGCTCGAAAATGTCTTTCGGCATTGCCCGTGAGGCGGCTTTCATGGTATGGAAACTCAGATTCCTGAAATTGATGGGTAAACTATGATCGACCTCTCCGTGATTATTGTGAGCTACAATGTTTCGTCCTATCTCGATCAGGCGCTTATCACGCTCGAGGATTCGACAAAGGGTGTGCAGTATGAAGTTTTTGTGGTAGACAATGCATCCTCGGACGACAGCGTTGCCATGGTGAGGAAGAAGCACCCGAAGGCGAAACTCATTGTGAACACGGATAATGCCGGGTTTGCAAAAGCAAATAATCAGGCGCTGAAGCAGGCCGCCGGGCGTTATGTTCTTCTGTTGAATCCCGATACGGTGCTCGGGCATGATACCATAACGACCATGATCGATTTTCTCGATAGCCATCCCGATGCGGGAGCCGCAGGCTGCAAAGTGATCAACCCCGATGGCTCGCTCCAGCTTGCCTGCAGGAGAGGATTCCCGACGCCCGGCGTCGCATTCTTCAAGATGGTGGGACTTTCCACGATTTTCCCCAAATCAAAGACATTCGGGGCATACAATCTGACCTATCTCGATCCCGACACACTCTCCGAGGTCGATGCGCTTTCGGGATCGTTCATGATGATGCGAAAAGAGACGCTCGACAAAGTCGGTTACCTCGATGAGGATTTCTTCATGTACGGAGAGGACCTCGATATCTGCTACCGTATCAAAAAAGCCGGCTGGAAAATATATTATGTGCCCTGGACGGAGATCATTCATTTCAAGGGCGAAAGCACCAAAACGGTGCCGACCCTTAAGAGTATCCATGTGTTTTATAATGCCATGATGATATTTGTCGGCAAGCACTATTCGAACCGGCCGGGAATCGTTTTCCCCCGGTGGCTGCTCATTGCCGGGATTTATTCGGGAATGGCATGGATGTATATCATGAATCTCCTGAAAAATACCCGTCAGCCGTTCACCGACTTGCTTCTTCTCAATATTTCCCTTATACTTGGTTTAGTCATGCGGTTCGGCATTTCGTTCGAAGATGCTCCGGATTATTCGAATCTTCAGTGGCTGAGCATTTTTCTTGTATACTCGGTCCTGTATATGACGACATTCTATTTTGTCGGTTTGTACCACCGGTACCGTTTCAGTTCCGAACGTGCTCTTTCCGGAGTATTTATAGGGTTTCTGTTCAATATTTTTATTGTAAATTTTATTAACCAATACAATTTTTCCCGTATCGCATCGTTTTACTGCTGGGGTTTCAATTCGATATTCATTTCCGGCTGGCGTTTTTTGCGTGAAGAATACTATCAGCGGGAACCGGGAATAGGGTATCGACGTGTATTAGTAGTCGGAGCTGTTGCCGACGCTGTGAAACTCAGGACATTTTTCAAAAGCGGGAAGTTTGCGTCGTACGATGTTGTGGGATGTGTGGAAACGACTCCCGGTGCAATACGAGGCCGTGAGGTCGATGGTCTCCATGTATTGGGGCTCGTAAGCGAGCTCTGTGAAATTCTGAAACAATATGCGGTGGATACTGTGATTATGGCGGGTTCCAGCCTGCCCTATTCAAAGATATTGAGTATATGCAGCAGATTCGGTACGTTGAAACGGCCTGAATTCAAGTTTGTTCCCGAACTGCCCGATGAAAATATCACGGGAGATGCGGGAACGGCGATTACCATGATAGATATTCTCCCCGGCGGGATGTACAGCAATAAAAGGAGCTCCAGACAATGAAAAAACCGTTTTACGGAATTGCAGGAATACTCGCACTGATCCTTCTGACAAGTTTCCCCATCCAGGCATTTTGCGAAGAAGAGTACGAAGAGCTCGATATTTTTCAGCTCGAAACACTTATTCTGGACAGGGTTCGCAGGGCATATGTCGACTCGATAAGCGGAACCGAGCTGCTTCAGGGCGCTGTTGACGGGATGATAAAAAAACTCGATCCGCACTCGAGTTATATGCCCCGTTCCACAGCCGATGATTTCAGCGAAAAAATCAGAGGAGATTTCGAGGGAGTCGGAATAACCTTTGCCATACTGGATAACAAGATTACGGTGATCGAGGTTGTCGAGGGGGGACCTTCCGAGATGGCCGGACTGCTGTCCCGTGACAAGATTGTCAAGATCGACAATAAAAGCGTCCTTGGGATAAAAGAGGACAAGGTGAAAGATCTGCTCCGCGGCCCGAGCGGCTCCACGGTGACTGTGCATGTCGAGCGGCCCGGAGAGGATAAGCTCCTCAAATTCACGATCACCCGTGACAAGGTCAATATTAACAGCGTTACGCATGCATATATGATCGATGATAAAACGGGCTACATTTCACTGACCCGGTTTACCATAAAGACACAGGATGACGTGGCAAAAGCTCTGGACAAATTAAAAGCTATGGGGATGCAGCGACTCGTCCTCGATCTCCGTAATAATTCGGGGGGATCGCTCGAAGCCGCCGTAAGCGTGGTGAATTTTTTCATCAACAGGGGGACCGTGGTCTATACAAAAGGGAGACGCGATTCCGATAACAACACATGGAACGCTTCCCCGTCCGAAAAATATACGAGCTATACCACCATACCGCTGATTGTCATGATCAACCATTATTCGGCATCGGCATCGGAGATTGTCGCCGGAGCGCTTCAGGATCATGACCGTGCGCTCATCGTCGGGCAGACATCATTCGGCAAAGGGCTCGTCATGAATCCGTTTCCACTCGTGACGAGGCTCAACAAGAAAAACTTCGGGACGCTTATGCTGTCCGTCGCCCACTATTATACTCCATCGGGCCGTCTCATACAGCGGCCGTACGATAACGGCAGGGACGACTATATCAAGGAAGGATTCGACGATGTCGATCCCAATGCCGCCGATTCCTCGAAGGTCGGTAAACCGGTTTACTACACCGATCTCGGCCGTAATGTGTACGGCGGAGGGGGGATAACGCCCGACCGGGTGATCGAAATACCGCCGAAGCTCAATGAATACGAATCAGCACTGCGGGGGACTCATATTTTCTTCGAGTTCGCCAATGACTACCTGATCCGTCACAACGACATTCCTGTCTATTTTGAGGATTTTCTTCTTCAATACCGTATTCCCGAGAATGAATTCGAGCGTTTCAAGAAATATGCCATCGACAGGAATATAACCTCGGGAGATACGATACCGTTCAATACCGATCTCGAGAAATTCCTGCAGAAGTATGAAATCCCCGAAGATATGATTGACGGAATGATCAAGAATATCAAGGAGTCGGGACACTCCGTATCACTGACGCTGTTCGAGGAGAGCAGGCATTTTATCGAGCGCGAGATAAAGCAGGAAATCGCCCGTATAAAGTGGGGTTCCGAAGCCCGTTACCGGATATGGCATACCGACGATACCGAATTGATCAACACCCTGACGTTTTTCGACGAGGCGAGTGAGCTCCTGGCGAAACGGTTGGCAATAGGAAATCTGTAAAATCCCGCATTTTTTCTGAGAATATCGAAGAGTCCCGGGCTATGGTTTGTCCGGGACTTTTCTGTTTTTGGCTGCAATTTCCGATGCTGAAAACAGTGTTCATAAAATCTGTATTATCCTTGTATTTTTATTTCGTTTTATGTATCTTTAACCACAGTAAATCAGCTTATTTTAACATATAAAACGAGGTTCATGGAACGATGTTTCAGATTCTGGAGAAAAAAATCATTGCTCCCGGAGTAACACAGGCGGTTCTGCTCGCTCCTGAAATTGCGAGGTCCCGTAAAGCGGGACAGTTTGTTATTCTGCGATTCTATGAGAAGGGGGAGCGTATTCCCCTGACCATAGCCGATGCCGACCCGGAAAAAGGAACGATCACCATCATTTCTCAGCGAACCGGGAAATCCACGGCGTATTTCGAAGAGATGCCCATCTCGGAAGGGATACTCGATGTGGTCGGGCCGCTTGGCCATCCCACACACATCGAGCGTTACGGCCATGTGGTTTGTGTCGGCGGAGGAATCGGCATAGCTCCGATTCACCCTATTGCCCAGGCGTTCAGGGCAGCCGGAAACCGTGTGACCTCGATCCTCGGCGGAAGGACCAGAGATTTGGTCATACTCGAGGACTGGATGCGCAGGGCGTCCGATGAAGTCTATATAGCGACCGATGATGGTTCATACGGCCAGAAGGGCTTTGTTACTGATGTTTTGAAGGAACGGGCCGAAAAAGGCGATCACTTCGATTTTGCCGTGGCAATCGGCCCTGTACCCATGATGAAAGCGGTCTCAGGATTGACCAAAACGATGGGAATCACCACGATAGTCAGCCTCAACGCGATCATGGTCGACGGCACCGGCATGTGCGGCGCGTGCAGAATCACGGTCGGAGGGGAGACGAAGTTCGTGTGTGTGGACGGCCCCGAGTTTGACGGTCACAAGGTCGATTTTGTCCAGTTGATGCACCGCCTCAACATGTTCAAGGATCAGGAGCGTGAGGCGACTGCGGCGGCGCAGCCCGTTAAAGAAGACGAGAATCCGAATTGTATAAAAAAGAGAGCGTTCGATGGCAAAGAATAGCATGAGTATACCCCGTCAGCCGATGCCCGAACAGGCGCCGGAACAACGGGTCAGGAACTTTCGGGAAGTACCGAATGGGTACGATGCCGAAACAGCGATGCTGGAAGCGGAACGGTGCCTCCAGTGCAAGGCACGGCCATGCGTGGCGGGATGTCCGGTCGGTGTCGATATTCCGGGATTTATAAAACTCATCAAAGAGGGGAAATTCATCGAGGCCGCCTGGAAACTCAAGGAAACGAATTCCCTTCCGGCAATATGTGGAAGAGTCTGTCCCCAGGAGGAACAGTGCGAGGTACTGTGTGTCCGGGGTAAAAAGGGCGAACCGGTTGCCATCGGAAGGCTCGAACGGTTTGCCGCCGACTACGAACGCGCCCACGGCGATATGGTTGTGCCTCAGATCGCGCCGCCGACCGGCAGGAAGATAGCGATCATAGGCTCGGGACCCTCGGGACTGACAGCCGCAGGTGATCTGGCGAAACTGGGGCATGAGGTGACCATTTTCGAGGCCCTTCACAAGCCCGGCGGTGTACTTGTGTACGGGATACCGGAGTTCAGGCTGCCCAAGGTGATCGTGCAGGCGGAAATATCATACCTTGAAAAACTCGGCGTAAAAATCAGGGTGAATGCTGTTATCGGCCGCATACAGACCATCGACGGCCTGCTCGATGAAGGGTACGATTCGGTATATGTTGCCACAGGAGCGGGCGCGCCGGTGTTTTTAGGCATACCCGGTGAAAATCTCGGCGGTATTTTCAGCGCGAACGAGTATCTGACCCGTTCAAATCTCATGAAAGGTTACCTCTATCCCGAATACGATACCCCCATGCCGAAAAGCAGGCGCGTGGCAGTATTCGGCGGCGGAAATGTGGCGATGGATTCAGCGCGTACCGCCCTGAGACTCGGTCCCGAAAAGGTGATGGTTCTCTATCGCCGGAGCAAAGACGAGATGCCGGCAAGAGCCGAAGAAGTACATCATGCCGGCCAGGAAGGGATCGAGTTCATGTTTCTCACTGCTCCGATTGAATTTATCGGTGATGACCGCAGCATGGTGCAGGCGGTGCGGTGTCTGAAAATGGAACTCGGCGAGCCCGATGCTTCGGGCAGGCGGAGACCGGTTCCCATTCCCGGATCGGAATTCGATGTGGAAATCGATACAGCCATCGTTGCTATCGGAAATCTGCCGAATCCCCTTGTTCCGAGGACGACACCCGATCTGCCGATTAACAAGTGGGGCAATATTATCGCAGATGAGACCGGCAAGACCGGCAAGGAACGGGTATATGCCGGAGGAGATATCGTTACCGGGGCCGCCACGGTTATTCAGGCGATGGGCGCGGGCAGGCGGGCCGCGCAAAGTATCCATGAACGTGTTATGAAAGCACGCTCATGAGCCAGGTATCGACATACGAGGAGGCGCTCCGGTTTCTCTACAGCTTTATAGACTATGAACGTCACGCCGGGTGGAAGTACGATACTGTCCATTTCAATCTCGACCGGTACCGAGATTATCTCCATGCCCTGGGTAGTCCCCATGAACATGGCCGGTACGTTCATGTCGCCGGTACGAACGGTAAGGGTTCGGTCTGTGCAATGATAGACTCTGTACTTCGTGAGGCCGGTTTGAAGACCGGCCTGTACACTTCGCCTCATCTTATCACTTTCCGGGAACGAATTCGTCAGAACGGCGTCTGTATATCATGTGAAGAGGTTGTCAAATCGGTAAACCGGATTAAGGAGATAACCGGGCGATTCGAAAGCCTGACTTTTTTTGAAGTCTGGACAGCGCTCGCCTTCGATTATTTTGCCCGGAACGACCTCGATGTTACGGTTCTGGAAGTCGGGATGGGCGGGCGGCTCGATTCCACGAATGTTATCGAGCCGGATGTTTCGGTCATAACTTCGATCTCGATGGATCACCGAGGCAAGCTCGGTGATACGCCCGAGCAGATCGCCCGTGAGAAAGCGGGCATCATCAAGCCCGGTATACCGGTAATCAGCGCCCCGCAGGACGGAGCAGTACTCGGTGTCCTCGAGTCGAAGGCTCGTGAGGCGGGAGCACAGCTTGTCATTATCGGGCGTGATGTCCAGTACGATATTGCAAGCGGTGGCATAAACTACAGCGGAACCCGGTGGACACTGGACAACGTTCACATTCAGCTTAACGGCGCGATGCAGTATGAGAATACCGCAGTCTCTCTCGCCGCGCTCGAGGTTCTATCACAGCGGGGGTATCCCGTAAACGAGGATACGGCACGTGAGGGCATCAGGCATGTCAAGTGGCCCGGAAGGCTCCAGCATGTGACTGAGAATCCGATAGTTGTTGTTGACGGCGCGTGTAATACCGGCGCCATGAAAATGGTTCATGAATATATATCGTCTCTTGCCCGGCGGGAGCGTGTCGTTGCCCTTGTCGGCATGTGCCGTGACAAGGATGTCCGTGATGTGCTCGAAATACTCGGAAAGACGGCATCACGGTTTGTGCTGACACAGGTTAATAATCCACGCGCCATGGATGCGGATGAACTTGCCGGGCATTCGCCGGGCACCGTGACGAAGTTTGTGGAGAAAAATCCCACCGGCGCGCTGGATCGGGCGATCGAACTTGCCGGGGAAAACGGGCTTGTCATTGCGACCGGTTCGCTCTATCTTGTGGGAGAAATACTCAGGCGTTACAGTATCGAAGAATTTGACGATGTTGTCAGTGCAGCATCATGAGAGGATTAAAGAGGTGATTGTATGATTCGGAGAACAATAATTGCGGCGTTTGTCATAATGATTGCCGCATATATCCCCGCTTCCGCGGGTGAAATCTGGAATACATGGTCGAACGGTAACTATATCCTCGATATCGTTCCGGATGGCGAAGCGCTCTGGTGTGGGACACCGGGAGGGCTTGTACTGTGGGATACGCATAATGACACTTCGCAGAAATACATGGCGAAGGACGGCCTTGCCGGTAATACCGTGAATACGCTCAGCCGTGACAAAAATGGCCTGATGTGGATAGGAACAAACAGCGGAGTATCTGTTTTCAGCGGCTTCAAATGGTCGACGTTCACGGAAAAAGACGGTCTGGCGAACAATACCGTTCTGTCAAGCGCCATCGACCTTCAGGGCATCAAGTGGTTTGGTACGACGGACGGCGTATCGAGCTGCAACGGTGTTTTCTGGAACACATACAGGCGTGAAAACGGTCTTGCCAATAATATGGTCGTTGACATCGCCGTTGACAGAAACGGAGTCAAGTGGTTTGCGACCCTGGCCGGTGTATCGAGCTATGACGGGAAGAGCTGGAAAACCTATACGTCCAGGGACGGGCTGATTTCAAACACTGTCGTGGCTGTTTCCGTCGATCCTGACAATACCATGTGGTTCGGCACGGAGGTCGGCGTGTCGAGCTTCGACGGTTCTTCATGGACAGGCTATACACGGCGTGATGGCCTGTTATCGGAAAATGTTCAGTCGATTGCCGCTGGCGCCGACGGCAGGATATGGGTAGGCACCGATCTCGGTGTTTCGGTCTATGACGGAAAAGAGTGGAAGAGCTATACCGAGGCGGACGGTCTTGCTGCTGGCGCTGTGACATCCATTGTTACATCGGGTGATGTGGTGTATTTCGGCACATACGGCGGCGGGATTACCCGCTATGACGGTGTGAAATGGTCCGTTTTCGCGTTCGATAACGATCCTGCGGGCAATACGGTGTATGCCGTGGCGTGTGATCAGGACGGGATGCCGTGGATCGGCACATCCGCGGGAGTCTCCGCTTTTGACGGGATAGGCTGGAATACCTTTACGACGGCTGACAGTCTTGCTGGCAACGATGTACGTGGTACGGTGGTCGACAGGGACGGTGTAATCTGGTTCGCCACATTCGGTAAAGGTGTGTCGAGCTTCGACGGGTCGGAATGGAGAACCTACACAGTGAAGGATGGACTTGCGTGCGACGAGGTAAGGGCTGTCGCCGTTGACCGTGACAATGTGAAATGGTTCGCCACGAACGGAGGGGGAGTATCGAGCTTCGACGGCGTCGAGTGGCAGACGTACACAGAGCGCGACGGGCTTGCGAACAATAATGTCGAAGCTGTGGCGGTGGACAGGGACAATGTGAAATGGTTCGGCACGTACGGCGGAGCCGCGAGTTTCGACGGTACGAGATGGAAACAGTACTGGAGTGAAAACCTGCTCGCTTCGAGGCCGGTCAGGGCTATCGGTATCGGTCGTGACAATGTGAAATGGTTCGGGACATATAACGGTGTCGCGAGATACGACGGCAAGACATGGAAGACCTATACCATGCAAAACGGACTTCCTGTCAACGATACACGGGCGATTGCCGTTGATATCGACGGCAGGATATGGTTCGGTACCATGAACGGTATCGCTGTTTCAAACGGCTGGTCGATTTCTCAGTATCCGGCCGGAAAGAACCTCGGCAGCATGAGGGTGCTGTCCATCGCTGTCGATAAAAACGGCGTGAAATGGTTTGGCACAACGGGCGGTGTGACCCGCCTGTCTACGGGTGACGATCAGGGAAGCACTCAGAAATCATCGGTAACGGCGCCGAAAATTCTCGGTAATTACCCGAATCCGTTCAATCCCGTTACCCAGATAGAGTTCACTCTTCCCGGGGACGGATACACGAAGGTGGTTATCTATAATATCGCCGGGCAGGTCGTACAGACGCTCCTTGCCGATACGATGACGGCGGGTGTTCATACCGTTTTGTGGAACGGGGCCGACTCCGAGGGAAGGGCAGTCTCTTCCGGCATGTATCTTGTGAATCTGACATGGAAAAATACTGTGGTCAATCGCAAGCTGCTCCTGATGCGGTAGGGGAGAAGCTGCCGGGCGAAAAAAGAAGATGTCCGAAGGACAGGGGTATCAAGTGAATCAACAGGTTACGAAGATCCCCCCTGTAGTCCCCCCTTATCGAAAGGGGGACAGGAAACGTGCATATATTCTACGCATGTTTACTCAATGATGTCACTGTATAATCACCAGACCAATAATACTCCATACAAACCCCGGGGGACGCAGAAATGTTTAGGGACAGGACTGTTGTGGTTGCTGTTACTGCAGGAATTGCGGCCTATAAAAGTGCCATGCTGGTTCGTGAATTGAAGTCTGCAAACGCCGAAGTCCTTGTGATCATGACCGAAAGCGCGACGCAATTCATCTCGGCTCTGACACTTGAAACGCTTTCTCAAAATCCCGTTGCCGTACACATGTTCGACCGTGAAAACAAGTGGGACCTCGAGCATATTGCCCTTGCCGACAGGGCGGACATACTTATCATCGCTCCCGCCACGGCGAATATCATCGGGAAAGCCGCCCACGGAATCGCCGATGACCTTGTAAGCACGACGGTTCTGACCATGATGTCCACCGTACCGGTTCTTATGGCCCCGGCGATGAACGACCGGATGTGGGAAAATCCCATGGTTAAAAACAATGTGGAGATTTTGGAAAAGGTCGGCGTCCGGTTTATCGGGCCGGAAGAAGGCAAGCTTGCCGACGGCCGTACCGGAATGGGCCGCATGGCTAAAATCGAAGATATTCTCGAAACCGCCCTCGAACTTATCCGGAGATGAATATTCTCCTTGTCCGAACCGGCGGGCTTGGCGACTGTATCCTGACCCTTCCGGTCGCGGCATGTCTCAGGCAGTTGAATCCCGATTCGAATCTCCGTGTGCTCGGAAATGCGACCATGCTCGCAGTCGCCCGTTTGTCCGGCATGTTCGACGGTTTTTTTCATGTCGATACGGCGGATTATTCCGGGATTTTCTCTGAAAACGAACCATCCCCCTTTCTCCGCTCCTTTTTTTCTGACTATGATGAGGTATTTTTTTTTACTGCGGGCGACAGTAAGCGCCTGAAAAAGAGAGTACTATCCGCCGGCGCAGGACGATGTTTCATTCGTGACCCGAATCCGCCGAAGGCCTGGCGCGACCATATTACCGTGCATCTGGCAGGCATCATAAGGCGGAACAGAAATCATCGGAAAACGGTGTGCGATTCCATACCGTCCGGACAGAAAAATTCCGTGAGCCAAAGAAAAGGGCTGGTTATACACCCCGGAAGCGGCGGAATGACAAAGAACTGGCCGATAGAGCGTTTTATAAGCGTAGCGGAAACGTGGAGAGACGAAACGACTTTCGTTCTCGGTCCTGCGGAGATTGAGCGCGGATTCGAACGTATGATGGGGGAACGGTTCGGGATTGTGAAGCCGGAAACGATTGAAAGTCTGTGTCGAGTATTATCCGGCGCATCGCTTTATCTGGGTAATGATTCGGGCGTGAGTCACTGCGCCGTCTTCTGCGGAACGGCGAGTGTGGTTCTATTCGGACCGACGGACCCGGCGATATGGAAACCGCCCGGCCACGGTGTTTCGGTTGTTTCGTCCCGTGATAAAACCATGGAAGGACTCGGGGTGCCAGAAGTTCTGGGAGCGCTCGATGAGGCGCAGCGCCTATGAC
>JAJFUH010000109.1 GCA_021372535.1 bacterium | reverse complement strand
TTTCCGCACGACAGATGTGACGGGGATACTGAATCTGCCCGAGGGAGTCGAGATGGTGATTCCGGGAGACAGTATCGAAATCTATGGTGAGCTGATTACCCCGATTGCTATGAACGAAGGGCTTCGATTCGCTATCCGCGAAGGCGGAAGGACGATCGGCGCCGGTGTGGTCACACAAATTATTGAATAACAGGAGATCGTTCTGTGGCTGGTCAGAAAATCAGAATAAAATTAAAAGCTTACGATCATGCATCACTCGATCATTCGAGCGATGAGATTGTGAGAACGGCTAAACGCACCGGAGCGAGGATTTCGGGACCGGTACCTCTTCCGACAAAGAGGACGATATATACGGTTCTTCGAAGCCCTTTTATTGATAAGAAATCGAGAGAGCAGTTTGAGCGCAGGATACATAAACGTCTTATCGACATTTATGATTCCAATCCACAGACAGTGGATTCACTCATGAAACTCGACCTTCCGGCCGGAGTTGACATAGAAATACAGGTTTGATACTTTTGAGCCGTCAGCTTCAGGTTTCAGAAAGCTGATATGGATGCTGACCGCTGAGGACTGGCCGCTATTACGGAGTAAAATATGATTGGACTTATCGGAAGAAAAATCGGAATGACCCAGATTTACAAGGAGAACGGCGAAATATGTCCGGCTACTGTTCTTGAGGTCGGTCCCTGTCCTGTTGTCCAGGTGAAAACCGCTGAAGGAAAAGACAGGTACAATGCCGTGAAGCTCGGATTCTGGGAATCCAGGAAAGTGTCTAAGCCCATTAAAGGAATTGTTTCGAAGCTCGGACTGCCCGGTGTCAAGGTATTGAGCGAGTTTCGGGTAAACAATATTGCTGATTACCTTGCCGGGTCTGTTCTCAAAGCTGATGTTTTCGCGGTCGGTGATACGGTGATAGTCAGCGGTACAATGAAGGGTCGCGGTTTTGCGGGTGTCACCAAACGTCACAGATTCAAGGGCGGCGATGATACTCACGGATGCCGTGCCAAGAGAATCCCGGGCTCAATGGGAGGTTCATCGGATCCTTCAAGAATTTTCAAGGGTAAGAAGCTTCCCGGGCACTATGGCGCTGTAAAGAATACGGTTAAGGGGCTGGAAGTTCTTGTCGTCGATCCCGAAAACAACGTGATTTTTGTCAAGGGTGCAGTACCCGGGCCGAGAAAAGGTATTATTTTTGTGACTAAGCAGGTTTAATAATTTACGATCAGCATGGTATAATCGATAGAATAATGGACCAGTAAATCGTGAATTACAATCCTTGTTATGATGTAAGGGTAAAATATAATGAAAACGGTTACGGTTTACAGAAAAGACGGTAGTGAAGCGGGAACCATGGAGCTGCCCGAGGAGATTTTCGGGATAGAGCCGAATGCGACTGTGCTCTACCAGGTTATAAAAGCGTACCTCGCCAACAAACGGCAGGGGAATGCTTCGACCAAAACACGGAGCGAGGTTGATGTAACGAAATCCAAGCCTTTTCGTCAGAAGGGAACCGGCCGTGCACGTGCGGGAAGTGCAAATTCTCCGTTATGGGTTGGTGGAGGTATTGCATTCGGACCAAAACCCCATTCGTACTCCCAGAAGGTTAACAAAAAAATGCGACGGCTTGCCCTCAAGAGTGCATACAGCATGAAGGCGCAGGAAGACAGGATTAAAATTGTCGAGGATTTCACGCTGGAAAGCCCGAAAACTAAAGAATTCGTCGGTATGCTTAAAGCGCTCGGTATCGCAGGTGAAAAAACCATATTCCTCATGGTCGGAAAAGATGATACTCTCCATAAATCTTCACAGAACATACCGCGCCTGAACCTGGAAATCGCAGAAAACGCAAATACCTACGATCTCATGAATTCGGATTTCCTTCTCTTTACGAAATCAGCGGTTGAGAAGGTAAAGGAGGTTTTCCAGGGATGAAAAGCATGAAAAATATCATACGGAAGCCCATTATTACCGAGAAAGCCACGAGGCTTAAGGATAAGTCGAATAAATACGTATTCGAGGTTGTGCGGGACTGCAATAAAATCGAGATAAAAAAAGCTGTCGAAGAACTCTTCGGGGTGACTGTCGAAAGCGTAAAAACATACATAACACACGGTAAAATAAGGTCCCGCGGCAGGTTCTTCGGGAAAAGACCCGACTGGAAACGGGCTGTTGTCGAGCTTAAGCAAGGCGATTCCATCGAGTTTTTTGAAGGGGTCTGATAACGTTCACAGGGTGATTTACGGGAGATGATTATTTCCGTCAATAACAGGAAATAAAATCGTAAATCCAAGATAGCGCATCACATAAGGATTTTATTATGGGTGTTAAGACATACAAACCGGTAACACCGTCGCGGCGGTACATGACGACGTCCGATTTTAAGGAGATAACGTCTACTGTTCCTGAAAAATCTCTCCTTGCTCCGCTCAAGAGTTCCGGCGGAAGAAACTCGTATGGCCGGATAACCGTTCGCAGGCGCGGTGGGGGGCATAAGCGGTTTTATCGTATTATCGATTTTAAACGTGAAAAGTATGGCATCATAGCAAAAGTCGATTCCGTACAGTATGACCCGAACCGTTCGGCGCGTATAGCGCTTCTGCTTTATGCCGACGGTGAGAAACGGTATATACTGGCTCCCGATGGTCTGAATCCGGGTGATACCCTGATGAGCGGGCCGAATGCCGAAATCCGTACGGGTAATTCACTTCCCCTGGCGAAAATACCCCTCGGGTCCATGGTGCATGCCATTGAGCTGAAGCCGGGGAAGGGCGCCCAGTTTGCCCGCAGCGCAGGTGTGTCGTGCCAGGTTATGGCCCGTGACGCAGGTAAGGTGACGCTGAAACTCCCGTCATCCGAAATGCGCATGTTCAATGAGGACTGCATGGCAACCATCGGGCAGGTCGGGAATCTCGAACATTCGAATGAGAGCTGGGGAAAAGCGGGCAAATCGCGTTGGGTCGGAAAACGTCCCAAAGTTCGTGGTGTGGCGATGAACCCCCATGACCATCCGCATGGCGGAGGAGAAGGTAAAACCTCAGGAGGCCGTCATCCGGTGACTCCATGGGGTGTGCCGACCAAGGGGTACAAGACCCGTAAACTGAAAAAAGCGTCCGATAAGGTCATTGTAAAACGCAGGAAGTAACCGTACGGTAATTCATTGATACCGGTTTAAGGCCGAACAGCATTATATGATCAGCCATTAACCAAAACAATAAACCATAAACCAGGACAGAGGTATATAAAGTGGCGCGGTCGGTAAAGAAAGGACCATTTGTAGACGATCATATCATGAAGAAGATCAATGATCTCAACAAACGGAATGAAAAGAAAGTCATAAAGACATGGTCCAGGCGTTCGACAATAACACCCGAGTTTATTGGTCACACGATAGCGGTGCATAACGGGAACAAGTTCGTACCTGTTTATATCACTGAGAACATGGTTGGGCACAAACTCGGGGAATTTGCCCCAACCCGAACATACCGTGGTCACGGCGGCAAGCTCGTAGAACGCGCCATATCGCTTAAATAAAGCGGACGGCGATCGGTTTACGGCTGCAGGTTACGTGATGCGGAATTGCGGATGTACCGGATAACCGTAAGAAGCTGATTGCTGAACGCTCAGAGCTCATAAAGGATGTGGAACATGGAAGCTGTTGCAAAAGCTCAATTTGTAAGAGGTTCTGCCCGCAAGATGAGGCAGGTCATGGATCTTGTGCGGGGCAGGAATGTTGAGGAAGCCATCAATGTTCTCCGTTTTACGCGGAAAAAGAGTGCTTTCACCCTCGAGAAGGTTGTGAGATCAGCTGTTGCAAATGCGGTAAATATATATGGCGATAAACTGCATGATCCAAATACTCTCACGATTACCGAGGCATTGTGCAATGATGGTCCCATGATGAAAAGGATTCAGGCACGGGCGATGGGGAGAGCATACAGGATACGGAAAAGAACCTGCCATGTGAAAATCGTGGTAACTTCTGAAGAATAAAGGGGGTTAAGAATTTGGGACAAAAAACTCATCCCTTGGGATTAAGGCTCGGGATATCCAGAACATGGAATTCACGGTGGTTCAGTCATCGGGATTTTGAAGAAAATCTCCAGGAAGACATAATGCTGAGGAAGTATGTGACGAAACGTCTGGCTCGTGCCGGTGTTTCCAAGATAGAGATCGAACGGCGTACTTCGAATCAGGTTACTGTGAATATATTTACTGCTCGTCCCGGTATTGTTATCGGACGTAAAGGGTTGGAGGTCGATAAACTGAGGGATGAGCTGAAGCTCCTGACAAAAAAGGATGTATTCATAAACATCGTTGAGGTCAAACACCCCGAAATGGAAGCGAAACTCGTGGCTGAAGGTATTGCCCGTCAGCTCGAACAGCGGGTCAGTTTCCGGCGCGCAATGAAGAAAGCGGTAACCTCCGCGATGCGTCTTGGCGCCGAAGGAATCCGCGTTGCCTGCTCCGGTCGTCTCGGCGGAGCCGAAATGGCGCGAAAAGAAGGATATCTTGTCGGACGTGTGCCGCTTCATACGCTCAGGGCAGACATCGACTATGCGACCGCCATATCCTACACGACGTACGGAACGATTGGCATCAAGGTGTGGATATCCAAAGGCGAAGTTCTGGATACGCACGGAATATCAAAGTAATGCTGAATTCCGGCCGGATATCCGGACGCCGATAAAGGTTTATTGTTACAGCATATAATGTTCTACCAATTTTAACATAGAGGATACAGATCATGTTAATGCCAAAACGAGTCAAACACCGTAAGGAACAGCGGGGTCGCATGAGAGGTCTTGCATACCGTGGCCGCACGATTTCCTTTGGTGAGTATGGACTTGCGGCGATGGAGCCCGGATGGATAACCGACCGTCAGATCGAAGCGGCCCGTGTTGCCATAACGAGGCATGTAAAAAGAAGCGGAAAAGTCTGGATCAGGATTTTTCCATCGAAGCCGGTGACGGTCAAACCTGCGGAAACCCGTATGGGCAAAGGGAAAGGCGCGCCGGATCACTGGGTGGCACCTGTCAAGCCCGGATTAGTTCTGTTCGAGATGGAAGGTGTCGATGAAAGTATCGCACGGGAAGCCATGCGACTGGCGGGGCACAAACTCGCGATAAAGACCAAGTTTGTAATCCGGAAGGAATATGGAGAAGGATAAATGAAGCCGCATGATATTCGAGATAAAACCTTGGCAGAAGTGAAAAACGACCTTCTGGCCGCTCAGGAAAACCTGAGGACCCTGAGATTTCAGCTGGTAACATCCCAGCTTGAAAAATCATCAATGATCAGGGCAACAAAGCATGATATTGCCAGATTGAAAACCATTATCAGGGAACATGAGCTCGGTATTCATACCCTTGTGGAGTCGAAGGTTGCGGCCGGCGGGGAGGAAAAATAATGGAAGCTGAAAGAGGAAAACGTAAAATCAGGTCGGGAAGGGTAACGAGTGATGTCCGCGAGAAGACCATTACGGTTACTGTTGAGCGCACATACCGTCACCCTGTGTACGGCCGTGTTGTAAAAACCAAGAAAAAATTTATGGCCCATGATGAAAAGAATGAGGCGAAATCGGGAGATCTTGTCGAGGTAATGGAGACTAGGCCCCTATCGAAAACAAAACACTGGCGGCTCACGAAAATAATCGAACGGGCCAAGTAAACGGTTTATGAAGTACGGGGACGGTTTTTGATTTTATGGGAATCGTCAAACGTACGATGCTTGTGGAGTGGTCGAATGATCAGGGAATATTCAATACTTAATGTGGCGGACAACACCGGTGCCCGGCGCGTCATGTGTTTCCGGGTACTTGGAGGCACACGCCGTAAATATGCCAGTATTGGTGATATCATTGTCTGTTCCGTTAAAGATGCAGCGCCGAACGGGCAGTTGAAAAAAGGTGAAGTTGCCAGAGCGGTGATAGTCCGCACCAAGAAAGCCATAAGGCGTAAAGACGGTTCTTACATAAAGTTCGATGACAATGCTGCTGTGATCATTGATGCGCAGAAGGAACCGAAAGGAACCCGTATCTTCGGACCGGTGGCGCGTGAACTTCGTGAAAAACAGTATATGAAAATTATCTCGCTTGCGAGCGAGGTATTGTGAGAAGTGGTGATACTATGAAAAAAATACAAAAGGGTGATCGAGTAATTGTGTTGACCGGCGAGGACCGTGGAAAAGAGGGTCTTGTGCTCAAGGTCGATACGGCGAAAGAACGGGCAATCGTAGAGGGAATCAATTTTGTAAAACGTCACCAGAAACCTTCCCGGGTCAATCCCCAGGGAGGGATTATCGAGAAAGAAGCGCCGGTGCACATGACCAATCTCATGGTTATCTGCAGCAAGTGCAACGAAGGCGTTAAGACAAAAACGATTATACTCTCGGATGGTCGTAAGTCGAGAGCATGTAGGAAATGCGGTGAGATGATCACCGGATCAGCGAAGTAGAAGAGGTGGACTGTATGGCGCCGAGAATGAAACAGATGTATACAGATGAAATTGCCCCCGCTCTTCTGAAGGAGTTTCAATACAAGAGCCCGATGCAGATTCCGCGGCTGACCAAGATTATTGTGAATATTGGTGTCGGAGAAGCTGTACAGGATATAAAGAATCTTGACGGGGCTGTTGAGGATATGACCGTGGTTACAGGACAGAAGCCGGTCATAAGGCGGGCGAAGAAATCGATATCGAACTTCAAATTGAGGGCAGGGATGCCGGTGGGCTGCAAGGTGACGTTGCGCAGAGACCGGATGTTCGAGTTTCTGGACAGGCTTTTATCCTTTGCGATTCCGAGAATCAGAGATTTCCGTGGAGTTCCGGGACGTTCGTTTGACGGACGCGGGAATTATACGCTCGGTATAAAGGAGCAGATTATATTCCCTGAGATCGATTTCGATAAGATTGACAAAACACGTGGAATGGATATAACCTTCGTTACGACGGCGAAGAATGACGAGGAAGCCAAGGCACTGTTGAGGCACTTCGGAATGCCGTTCAGGGATTAATACATCACTTCGGGAGGGCATGCTTCTGTGGCAAAGAAATCAATGATCGTGAAGCAGAAGAGAAAACCGAAATTTCGGGTGCGAGCATACACCCGGTGCTTTCGATGCGGAAGGGCCAGAGGATACATGCGGGAATTCGGAATTTGCAGAATCTGTTTCCGTGAGTTGTCCCTTCGGGGAGATATTCCCGGAATAACAAAAGCAAGCTGGTAATATAATTTCGTCCTTCGTAGTGGATGTTTTGTTTGGATAGCTACGGAGAAAGTACCATAAACAAAACCACTATATAGAATGTACATAAGTGAACGAGGAGCGTTTCAATGGGTATGACAGACCCTGTCGCTGATATGCTTACACGGATTCGAAATGGTTCCCACGCACGGAAAAAGTGGATAGATCTGCCTGCTTCCAAGTTGAAGAAGGACCTTGCACGAATTCTTGCTGAAGAGCATTTCATCGATCGGTATACATACACCGAAGATAACAAGCAGGGAATACTGAGAATATACCTCAGATACGGAAAGAACGAGAAGCCCACGATACGAGGAATTACACGGGTTTCGAAACCGGGGTTGAGGAGATATTCCCGTGCCAGTGAACTCCCGAGGGTATTAAACGGTCTCGGGGTTGCAATTGTATCCACATCGAGTGGTGTGATGACTGATCGTGATGCCCGTAAAAAAGGTGTCGGCGGCGAAGTTATCTGCTTTATCTGGTGAATTACATGACGACGTACGAAATGCGACTGGCGAACCGGCACCGGTAATCGTCAATCGTCAAGAGTAAATCAAAGGAAGAATACTGTGTCACGAATTGGCAAACAACCGATAAAGGTCCCTGACGGAGTTACGGTGAATATCACCGGCCAGATGTTTACGGCAAAAAGCTCGAAGGGAGAACTGAAGGTGCCGTTTTCCGAGGCTGTTGAAGTAAAAGTTTCGGAGGATCGTAAAACTGTTACGGTTGCACCTGTTTCGAAAACGGACAAGAACAGCGCACTGTGGGGGTTGACAAGAGCTCTCATCTCCAATGCGGTAAAAGGTCTCCATAAGCAATGGACAAAGGAACTTGAGATTCGTGGTGTTGGATACCGTGCGCTGCTTAAAGGAAAGAACCTGGATATTCAGGTCGGGCATTCACACCCGGTCGTAATGACACCCCCTCATGGAATTTCGTTTGAGGTGGCTCAGGAGTCTCTTGAGGGGCAGACAATCCATGTGATAAAAGTTACGGGGATTGATAAGCAGCTTGTCGGTGATGTCTCCGCCGAGATTCATGCCTTGAAGCCGCCCGAGCCGTATAAGGGCAAGGGAATACGGTACCGTGGCGAGTATGTGCGCAGAAAAGCGGGGAAGGCTGCCGGTTAATGTGGTTTACAGCTCTGTCAGCCTGCGGGCTGATTCAATCGTGCAGGCTCGCCGGTTCTATGCTGCTGTGAACATTCAATGATAAAAAAACGGAGTTTCATAAAGCGATGAAGCATCCAAAGAAAGTGAAAATGGACCCCCGTGAAAAACGGGCACACCGAATCAGACGTAAAATACAGGGGACACCTGAAAGGCCGCGATTGGCTATTTTCAGGAGTCTGACCAATATTTACGTTCAACTGATCGACGATACAAAAGGTGTTTCGCTCCTTGGCGTTTCAACAAAGAGCCCCGAGATGAAGGGACAGACGGTTACGGGCGGGAAAACTGGTTATGCCAAAGCTGTCGGTAAACTTGTTGCCGAAAAAGCGAAAGAAAAAGGGATCATCAACATTGTTTTTGACAGATCGGGATACCTCTATCACGGACGCATAAAGGCAGTTGCTGACGGCGCACGTGAGGGGGGACTGAATTTTTAGTGTATACACGGAGGATAAACGCCAGAAAGCGTTTTTGCTGGTAAAACGTCATTCAACATGTGTTTATCCTGAATCCTTATAAAGAAGGAGAGTACTCGTCTTGGCAAGGATGCAAACAGAAGAGACCGAATTACTGGAAAACGTAATTCATATTAACCGCGTCGCAAAAGTTGTCAAGGGTGGCCGTCGCTTTTCGTTCAGCGCACTTGTTTCGGTCGGTGATGGCAAGGGAAAGGTCGGAGTCGGTCTTGGTAAGGCGTCTGAAGTATCTGAAGCCATACGCAAGGGAACAGAAAACGCCAAGAAGAACATGGTTTCCGTACCCGTTGAAAACGGGACGATACCTCATATCATCGAAGCCAAGTATTCAGCGGCCCGGGTTCTGCTCAAACCTGCGGCTCCGGGAACGGGACTCATCGCCGGCGGTACTGTGCGGGCTGTCCTTGAACCGGCGGGAATTATCAATATTCTGGCAAAATCGCTCGGTTCGCCGAATCCTCATAATGTCGTGAAGGCTACCATGAAGGGTTTGCTTGAGCTCACCGATGTATATTCGGTTTCAAAGATCCGTGATTTGCCGGTTAATAAGATTCGTTAACATCTGTCAGTCTGTACTTTCCGATTTTATTTATCCGGCTGGCTGACTGCTGAAAGGGAACGTAATGGGTAAACTTCAGATAAAGCAGGTTCGTTCGCATATCGGGAGGAAATACGATCAGCGGGAGACGCTTGTCGCCCTGGGTATTACCAGAATGGGACTTGTTGTCACGCATAACGACACACCGCAGATCAGGGGCATGATCAACAAGATCGGTCACCTTCTCGATGTTACGGAAGTGGAATAATATATTAACATATAATGGATAAAACGAGCGAGGGCTGTTGTGAAACTTAATGAATTAAAGGTTCCGAAGAAAGCCACCTCAAGACCGACGAAACGGCGCGGGATGGGAAGAGGTACCGGTCAGGGTGGTACAGCCGGCAGGGGCCATAAAGGGCAGAAAGCCCTCTCCGGCGGGAAAGTCCGGCCCGGGTTTGAAGGCGGCCAGATGCCGCTTATCCGCAGAGTACCAAAAAAAGGTTTTTTCAACCTGTTCAGGAAAACTTACGAAATTGTGAATTTATCCGATATCGTGAGAAAAAACCTTGAAGGCGAGATTACCCCGGAAATATTACGATCGGCGGGTCTTGTCAAGAAGGCCGGTGCAAAAGTTAAGATTCTAGGTGTAGGCGAACTCGGGAAGGCATTGACAATCAAGGCTCATGCGTTTAGCCGGTCTGCAAAAGAGAAGATCGTGAACGCAGGCGGAACCGTAGAGGAAATGTGACGTGGTAGGATCATTGAACAGTTTGTACAAGATCCCCGATCTCAGGAAACGCCTGACATTTGTTCTTCTCATGTGTATTGTGTTCCGGATCGGGGGAGTCATTACCATTCCTGGCATTAATGCCCAGGCGCTCATGGCTTACATGAGCAATATGAGCAATACCCTCATGGGATTATATGATATGTTCGTGGGCGGCGCATTCAGCAAGATGACCATTTTCGCCCTCGGTATCATGCCCTACATTTCAGCGTCTATTATTATCCAGCTTCTCGGCTCGGTTGTACCGTTTTTTCAGCGACTGTCCAAGGAAGGCGAAGAAGGACGCAAGAAAATCAACCAGTACACCCGGTACGGAACCGTGGTTCTGGCTGCTGCCCAGGGATTTGGTATTGCCAAGTGGCTTGAGAGCGTACAGATAGGCGGCGGAATGATGGTTGTACCCAATCCGGGAGTCAATTTCATACTCCTTGCGATGATAACCATTGTAGCGGGAACCGTATTCCTCATGTGGGTTGGAGAACAGATGACCGAGCACGGTATCGGAAACGGTATCTCGCTTATCATCTTTTTCGGTATTGTCGACCGTCTCCCGAATGCATTCAGTCTTCAGATCAGGGAGTTGATGGCCGGGACCATGAATATTTTCACCTTCATCATACTCCTGGTATTCATGGTCATTGTTGTTGCGGCCGTTGTGGTGCTGACACAGGCCCAGCGCAGAATCAGGGTGCAGTATCCCAAGAAGGTCATCGGACGCAAGATATATGGCGGCCAGTCGACCTATATTCCCATGCGTGTCAATACGGCGGGAGTTATACCCATCATTTTTGCACAGGCGATCATGTTTGTTCCGAGCACGGTTGCCACGCTGGTACCGCTGGAATTTTTCAGATGGTTACAGTCCTATTTCCAGATGACTCATCCGGTGTACTGGATTTTCTACGGACTGCTGATCATCTTTTTCACGTATTTCTATACGGCGATTGTGTTCAACCCTGTTGACCTTGCCGACAATCTCAAGAAGTATGGCGCGGTGATTCCGCAGAAACCCCCCGGAAAGAAAACGGCGGAGCATATCGATAAAATCCTTACGAGGATTACACTCCCCGGATCGATTTTCCTTGCGCTTATTGCGATAATGCCGTACTTCCTGATCAGATTCGGTAAGGTGAATTATCAGTTTGCATCGTTCTTCGGAGGCACCGGTCTTCTGATTGTTGTCGGTGTTGCGCTCGATACTCTGCAGCAGATCGAGGCGAAGATGGTGGAGCGTCATTACGAGGGTCTGCTGAAAGGTGCAAAAGTACGGGGCCGTCGTTAAAACGGCGACAAGAACCCGGATTCGATCGAACGTTGAGGAAAATTTTATAATGTGGTGGTTACCGGTATGAAGAAAAGGCCGGTAACAGGTCATGGAGAAAGGATTAACCGGTGAGACTGGTACTTCTTGGCGGCCCCGGAGCCGGAAAAGGCACTCAGGCGGCGAAATTGAAGGAACATTATACAATACCGCATGTTTCGACCGGCGAGATTCTTCGCGAGGCGAGGTCTTCCGGCACGGAACTCGGAAAAAAGGCCGCAGAGTTCATGGATGCGGGGAAGCTTCTTCCGGATGATATCATCCTGGGTATCATTGATGAACGGCTCGATATGCCGTCCATGAAAAACGGATTCCTTTTCGATGGTTTTCCGAGGACGATTGCTCAGGCCGAGGGTCTTGACCGGCTGCTCAAGGCTCGTAACACAGGTCTGGATGCCGTTGTCTCGGTTGATGTGCCCGATAAGATAGTCGTCGATCGCCTGCTCAAACGCGCCGAAATCGAAGGCAGGCCCGATGATAACCGTGAAACAATCCAGAAGCGGCTGGGAGTCTATTATACGCAGACAGAACCGCTCAAGGATTACTACAAGAAACTTGGAATTCTCAAATCGGTTGACGGTGTCGGGACGGTTGAAGAGATTTTTGACAGGATAAAGGCAGTTCTCGGGTGATGATCCATATACGTTCAGAAGAAGACATAGCTCATATGCGGTCTGTATGCCGTCTTGCCGCGGAAACGATGGAAGAAGCCGGTAAAGAGATAAAACCGGGTGTGACAACCCGTGAGATTGAAGAAAAAACGAGGGGATTCATAGAACAACACGGTGCAAAAGCGGCCTTTCTGGGATACAACGGATTTCCGGGAGCGATCTGTGTCTCTGTCAATGAAGAGGTTGTACACGGAATTCCAGGTGACCGTGTTCTCAGGGAAGGCGACCTTGTTAAACTCGATATCGGTACCTATCTGAACGGTTTTTACGGTGATATGGCTCGTTCGTATCCTGTCGGGAAGATATCTGCCGAGGCCGAGGCGCTTGTAAAAACGACCCGGGAAGCTTTTTTTAAAGGTGTCGGCAAGGCAGTCGCCGGAAACCGTGTCGGGGATATCGGCCATGCGATTCAGGCATATGCGGAACTGCATGGATATTCTGTCGTACGGGACCTTGTCGGGCATGGCATCGGCCGTCATCTTCATGAAGACCCGCAGGTGCCCAATTTCGGTCATCAGGGTTCCGGGCAGATGCTCAAGCCGGGCATGATACTTGCTATAGAGCCCATGGTCAACATGGGCGACTGGGCTGTCGAGGTTCTGGACAATGACTGGACTTTTATAACAGCAGACAGGAAACTGTCGGCGCATTATGAGAATACATGCGTTATCCGTGACGGATATGCTGAAATACTGACACTCATGGATGAGGAGCGATAATGGCGAAAGACGACACAATAACTGCGGAAGGTGTAGTTGTTGAGTCTCTGCCTAATGCAATGTTCAAGGTCAAGCTTGAGAACGGGCATGTTATTCTGTCTCATATTTCCGGAAAGATGAGGATGCATTTTATCAAGATACTGCCGGGAGACAAGGTAACAGTAGAGCTTTCTGTGTATGACCTTTCGAGGGGACGGATTACGTATCGGCACAAGTGATGTGGTGTTAACGGTGATTCACCATACCAAAGTATAGCATAGAGGATGTGAGAGTATGAAAGTAAAAGCATCTGTGAAAAAGCGGTGCAATCAGTGCAAGCTCATTAAACGCAAGGGAGTATTGCGCGTTATCTGCACCAACCCCCGGCATAAGCAGAGACAGGGGTAGACCATATACGCATGAGGTGTGAGGCACAAGGGTGAATGGCTTCGGCCATGTATCATTCTTCAGGCTTCAACCTTCATAATCATATGTTTGGAGGTATTGCACGTGGCAAGAATTGCAGGAGTGGACCTGCCAAGGGAAAAAAGGACGGAAATAGCGCTTACCCGGATATTCGGGATAGGTCATGCGCTGGCGAGAGAAATATGCTCGAAGGCCAATATTCCTGATGATTCGCGGGTAATGAATCTCACCGAGGAACAGATCAATCAGCTCCGCCATGTTATCGAGGGTGATTACACGGTTGAAGGCGAGCTTCGGACTGAGATCACGATGAACATCAAGAGGCTCATGGATATCGGTTCCTACCGCGGTTTGAGACATCGCCGCGGGCTGCCTGTTCATGGTCAGCGGACCAAGACAAATGCGCGTACGAGAAAAGGCCCGAAGCGGACTGTGGCGGGTAAGAAAAAGTAGCATATCAGGTGATGAATACTGAAGCATGAACCATGAGGGATGATAAACGGTGACGAATCATGTTTTCAGCCGTTCATATTCATGATTCACTATTCATAAAACATAATTCAAACAGGAGGTTCCGGTTTGGCAACTCCCAAAAAACGGACCAAGAAAAAGGAAAAAAAGGTAGAGTCGCGGGGAATGGCGCATATTCAAGCGACTTTTAACAACACGATCGTTACCATAACCGACATGAACGGGAATACTATCTCGTGGTCTTCCGCAGGGAAAGTCGGATTTAAAGGTTCACGGAAATCGACACCGTTTGCGGCCCAGACTGCGGCTGAGAATTCGGCCAAGGAAGCGATAGCGCTCGGTCTCAGGAAAGTCGAAGTCGAGGTCAAAGGTCCGGGTGTCGGCCGTGAAGCCGCCGTTCGTTCCCTCCAGGCCGCCGGTCTTGAAATTACAGCGATAAAAGATGTTACCCCTATTCCACATAACGGCTGCAGACCTCCCAAGAGGCGCAGAGTTTAATACACCAAGAAAAATCTTGGAGGCACTATTAATGGCACGATACAGAGGCCCGATTGTAAAAAAATCCAGAAGGCTTGGAATACCACTTTCCGATAAATCGGCGCGCATCATGGAAAAACGGCCCAATCCCCCCGGTCAGCATGGCGGGAAAGGTGCTCGAAAGTTGTCTGATTATGGCAGGCATCTCCTTGAAAAACAACGTTTCCGTTTTATCTACGGTCTTCAGGAAAAGCAGTTCAGAAACTATGTCCGTAAGGCGATGGCCAAATCAGGTGTGGCCGGCGAAAACCTGCTTCAGATGCTCGAAACCCGTCTTGACAATCTTGTATACAGAGCCGGTTTCGCTCATACAATCCGTGAAGCACGGCAGCTTGTTACGCATAAACATATTATGGTTGAAAGTAAGGTTGTGAATGTGCCCTCGTTTCAGATCAAGCCGGGGATGAAGGTTAAAGTGACCGAGAGTATGCAGAACAATCAACAGCTCCGCGATGCTGTCGGTAAAACTTCGAATACCCCTGGTACGTTTCTTGAAGTTTCAAGACCGGACTTGAGCTTCACGTTAACGATTGTTCCGTCACGGGATATGATTCCGGTAGAGCTTAATGAGAATATGGTAATTGAGTTCTACTCGAAATAGGGGTAAGCCATACATTACCCTTGCAAGATAGCATTGTCATAACCTTTTTGAAAGGTGTGATACCTCATGAAATGGAAAAGTCTCCACATGCCCAAGAGCATTGAAGTCGATGATGCGACACTGACCGACTCGTATGGAAAATTTGAAATACAGCCCCTCGAGCGTGGTTTCGGTATAACCCTCGGAAATGCCTTGCGCCGTGTTCTGCTATCATCTATTCAGGGAGCAGCACTAGATTCAGTACGATTTAAAAGCGTGCATCATGAATTCTCCACGCTTCAGGGGGTGGTTGAGGATATTCCCGAAATTATTCTTAATCTCAAGGAAATTGATATAAAACTTCATGCTGACGACCCGGTTCAATTTTCGGTGAATATCAAAGGTCCTCATAAACTGATTGCGGGAGATCTTGCAGTGGATTCGCGATTTGAAATCATGAATCCGGACCACTACATTGCCCAGATCGATAAAGATGGTCAATTTGTATGTGATTTCGTGATCAATGACGGCAGAGGGTATGTTCCCGCCGATGAAAAGACACGAGGCGAACAATCGGTAGATACAATTCTCATAGATTCGATATACAGCCCGATCCGTAAAGTTAATTACATAGTCGGAAACGCCCGTATCGGTCACAAAACCGATTACGATAAACTCACCATTGAAATCTTTACAAACAAGACCATCATGCCGGCGGATGCGCTGGCGTATGCAGCAAAAATCATTACGGACCATCTCAAGCTCTTTATCAATTTCGAGGAGGAGTTCGAAGAGGTTTCGGACGAGTCCATCGATGAGGAGAAGGTCAGAATCGCACAGCTTCTCGATATGCCGGTGGAAGAAATGGAATTGTCCGTACGATCGTCAAATTGCCTGAAGGCAGCAGGAATAAAACGTATCCGCGACCTGGTTACCCGAACTGAAGCCGATATGCTCAAATACCGTAATTTTGGCCGTAAATCGCTCAGTGAACTCAACGAGGTTCTCACCGATATGGGTTTGTCTTTCGGGCTTGATGTTTCAGGATACGATGCAGAGCTGGTTAAGTATCAGAAAAGCAGAAAGGCAGGGTAATAATAGATGAGGCATCTTAAAACCGGCCGGAAACTTTCAAGGAGAAAGTCACATCGCACGGCGATGCTTACGAATCTCGCGGCCTCACTCATCAAAAGCGGCAGAGTAAAAACGACCGATGCAAAAGCCAAAGAGATCAGACCTTTCGTTGAACGCATGGTTACCTTTGCAAAGCGGGGCGATTTACATGCCCGGAGAATTGTGCTCTCACGTCTCAAGGATGTTCTGGCGGTCAAGAGGCTCTTTGATGAACTCGGGCCACGGTTTGCGGATCGTCTTGGTGGCTATACCCGTATTCTCAAGCTCGGATTCAGAAACGGCGACAGCGCGCCTGTGTCTCTCATTGAGTTTGTCGGTGAGGAAGCGGAGATAAAAGCCGCGAAAAAAACGAAGACAGCAAAAGCCAAAACCCGTAAAAAAGCCACAAAAGAAACCGGAAAAACGGTTGAAACGGGTGAAACCGAATCTCAGGAAGTAGAGACTGAAGCTGTAGAAGCTTCCGCCGAAGCCGAAGATACGGAAACTGAAGATTCTGAGGAAGTCGCCGAAGGTGAAGAACAAGCGGCTGATGAAACGGCTGAATCGTCCGCGGAGGATGAGAAAAAACAATCCGCCGGAGAGGAAAACTCAGAGAAATCAGAGTAAGTGTACATGGCACTTATATATGAATACAGCATGGAAGGGTGTGGGACAGTTAAAACCGCACCCTTTTCTTGTTCTGAGTTTTCCCGTTATTTCTGCGTGGGAATACTGTTGTTCCTCTTTTTCTCCCGTACGCCAGCGGTTGATGCCGGGTCTGAGGTGCGCGGTCTGTGGGTTGTCCGTGACAGCATCGTGAGCCTTGAGCGTGTTAAAAAAGTTGTGGCGCTTGCCGACTCGCTTCATGTCTCGGTTCTTTTTGTCCAGGTCAGGGGAAGGGGCGATGCTTACTATAAAAGCGCATTTGTGCCGCCGCCTGAGGGTTACCCGAACATCCCCGATTCGTTCGATCCGCTCGCAACCATAATCGAGCTCGCACATAAGCGTGGTATCGAGGTTCATGCCTGGTTCAACATATATCTGGCATGGTCCCAGACCGATTCCCCCGTCGATCCAAAACATCCGGTAAACATGCATCCCGACTGGTTCATGGTATCGAAAACGGGAAAAAACCTGGGAAGATGTCCCGGCGATTCCATCATCAGCCCTACACTTGAAGGACGTTATTTATCGCCCGGAGTAGAGGCTGTGAGGTTATACATCGTCCGGGTGATCAGCGAGGTTGTCACGAATTATGCCGTTGACGGCGTTCACCTGGATTATGTCCGTTACCCGGGGCGCGATTTTGATTTTCACAGTTCGGTCCGGAGCCAGTTCAAGCGGCGGTATGGTATCGATCCGCTCGATATTGTGAACAATGGCAAGGGAATCGATCCGGATTTGAAATTCCTCGAGACGTGGGTTACACACCGGACACGTCAGATCGACAGCACCGTGCGAGCCATTTCGGATCGTATCAGGCTGGTCGACCGGCATATCAGGCTTTCCGCCGCGGTGAAACCTCATCCCGATGAGGCGATGTACGAGTTTGGCCAGAACTGGGTCGGATGGCTCGATGAAGGCATAGTTGACTTTGTCGTCACCATGGGTTACTTTCCTGAAAACGGTGTTTTTACCGCGAACATTGACAGAGCCCTCAAAAAGGTCGATAAAAAGAAGATCATCGGCGGGATAGGTATTTACAGAATGGACCCCGAAAAGGCGATGCAGCAGATAACAAGCGTCCGCGAGGCAGGACTCCTCGGATATTGCCTGTTTTCCTATTCTACATTTACGGAGAATTCGCAGTACCGGGCAACATTTTTCCGCGAGCTTTCCTCCGAAAACGTGCAACCGCCCGGGGAATTCAAACCGTATGTGAGGTCGAAAAAATGAGCGATGCGTTTTACGGGGATTTTGAAAATCTCATTGGCCCTGAAAACTTCGATATGACTGCCGATCCGCCGGTTCTCAGACCGGCTGACGAGGAACAGCTCTGCGGTACGGTTGTTCTGGCGGGCAGGAAAAGCGTGAAAATTCATATTGTCGGAGGAGGTACCCTGCCCGCTCCATCCCGAATGGACAACTGCGTCACCGTCTCGCTCAGGGCGCTTTCGGCTGTCCGTGAAGTGAGCCCCCACGATTTTGTCATCGTGGCACAGGCCGGGGCTGTCGCCGACTATGCCGTGAAAGAGGCCCACGCCGGTAACCTTCATCTTCCCCTCGATATCACATCGGGTTCTGCGGCTACAGTCGGCGGCGCGTTTGCTTCCGGATCGGTTGCGCCTTCATCAGCCGGTTACGGGTCTTTCCGGGATGCGGTCATCGGGGTACGGTGTGTTACGGCCGAAGGGAAGGTTGTCAGATTCGGCGGACGAACTCCTAAGAATGTCACCGGATATGATATCACGTGGTTTCTATGGGGTACGATGGGACTCTTCGCGATTGTAACGGAATTGACCGTCAAGGTTCTCCCGCTGCCCGAATCACGAACCTGTGCGGTTGCGAGGTTCGCTCGGGGCGCCCGTCTCTCCGATGATATTTTTGCACAACTTGGCAGGGTAAACCATGTGACGAGCCTCGAATTGATCGCTCCCGACGGACTCGGTGGAGAAACTGTTACCGGTATTGGTATCGAAGGCATGGAAACGCTCGTTACAAAGAGCGCCGGACAGTGCAGACGCCTCATGGAATCACCAGGCTCGACCGGGTATGACGAGGGCGATCCGGGCACGATTTTCAGGCCATATTACAGGGATGTGGCGAAACGGCTTACGGGACCCGGTTTTTACACCGTAACAGCGCCGCCATCCGCATCGGGAGCTTTCCTCGACCGTCTGTCCCGGAGCATGCCCAATGCGCCGGTAATAGCTCATCCGCTCTTAGGCAGATTCCATATCGTGTGCGCTGATGCAGAATCCGTTCAAATCCTTGAAAAGACATCGCTCGTTGTGGGCGGAAAACAACCCGTGGAATGGGGAGCCGTTGTAACCGGCGGGATTCAGGGGCTTTTCACCGGAAGCGAACTGGCGCTTGCACGATCGTTGAAACGCGAGCTCGATCCTCACGGTTTACTCAACCCGCACCTGGGGCTTTTATGAAACGCGGCGACACCGTACGAATCCGTATCGAACGCCTGTCAACCGAAGGCAAAGGTTTTGCCTGTATCGAAGGAAGGGCAGTCGTAATAAAAGGCGCTCTTCCGGGCGATGTGGCCGATGTGCGAATCATGGGGCTCAAACGTCATTCTGCGCGGGTTCACCTCGAAGGTATTGTCGAACAGGGTGTCGAACGTGTCGAAGCCGAATGCCCTCATTTCGGCAGGTGCGGCGGGTGCGCCTGGCAGGATGTCCCGTACGGCGACCAGTGCCGGTTGAAAGCCGGGCTGGTTACAGACACGCTGAACACAATTCCGGGGATCGACTACGCCGGGACTGTCGACTGTGTCCCATCACCGGATATATTTTTCTACCGCAACAAGATGGAATTTTCCTTCGACCGCTCTCCGGGCGAGGAACGGCATGCACAGCTCGGGCTTCATGAGACCGGCAGGTATGACAGGGTTTTCGACCTCGAACGGTGCCTCCTCCAGAGCGACCGTTCCAACCGCGCCGTCCAAACCGCCCGCGATTTCGCGATAAATCACAACCTGAGCGTATACGGTCTCAAATCCCATGAGGGACTTCTCCGTTTTCTCATGATCCGTGACGGGAAAAACACCGGCGATTTTATGGTCAATGTCGTGACATCGGGGGACGATTTCCCGCTTGCCGGAGCTTTTGCCGAGCACATGGCCCGCGAGATTCCCGAAACCACCGCCATTGTCAGAAGCATAAACCGCCGCACGGGCAGCGTGGCAGCAGGAGAGGAACGGGAGGTTCTGCGCGGGAAAGACATGATAGAAGAAACCATCGGCGGCTGTGCATTCAGGATTTCTCCGGATTCGTTCTTCCAGACCAATACCCGCCAGGCGTTCAACCTCTATAATACCATCCGCTCGTTCTGCCGTCCCGACGGCACCCAGCGGCTGCTCGATCTCTACTGCGGAACGGGCACTATCGGCATTTTCTGCTCGGATGGAGTCCGGACGGTAACCGGGGTCGAATCGGTCGGGGATGCGGTGAACGATGCGCGGATGAATGCGGAGCTCAACAGCGCTGTCAATTGTACGTTTATTGAGGGGCAGGTCGAGCGGTTCCTCGACGGATGCACAGGTGAGTTCGATGTGGTTGTCTGTGATCCGCCGCGCGCCGGTATTCACCCGAGGGCGATGAACAACCTCGTGCGTCTCCGTATACCGCGGATGGTGTATGTCTCGTGCAACGTCAAGGCGATGCCCGCCGATATCGAGCTGCTTGCGATGGCGGGATACCGGGTCAGTGAAGTCAGAGCGTTCGATATGTCGCCCCATACGCCCCATGTGGAAACCGTGGTGCTCCTCGAACTCTGATACCAGGGTGCTTATACAGTACTACAATACAGATGATTTTCACACCGCTCTTCTAGTATCCCCGTTTATCTGCTATCGCCAGCGCTTCCGCGTTGTACTGCTCGCTTCCCGCAAGATGAGAACCCATGAGATAGCAGGGCGGTTCCCCCCGTTCAGCGAGACTGTCGGTAATCGCTCCGATCACCATCCACATAAGAATACAGTTCATAATGCCGCCCGTATGGAGAAATGGCGGGCGACCGTCATCGAAAGACATGACTCCGGTGCTCTCGGAGCTCAGGTTGTCGAGGCCGTGAGCCGATTCCTTGAACAGGCGGTACCCTCCGGTTTCATCGCGGGGGCAGATGGTGATCACGGCATTCGTGACGGAGCGTAACGCCCTGATGAGATTGAGGTCTCCGGTTGCATTCGACCGCAGGGACCCGAACAGAACGACATCACCGGATTTCAGGAAGCCGCCCTGTATCTCCTGCCGTGAAATGGGATGCGCGAAAAGCGGGATTCCCGATGCATCCGGCAGCATGGTTTTCAGCGCATCGCGGCTGTCATAAATCCAGAGACGCCCTCCACCGGCAATATGTTCAGCCGCCATGGTTCCGGCCTGATGTATTGTTGCAGCCTGATTTGCAAGCTCGTTCATGCGGCCGAGAACCGTGCCGATGAAGCCGGCTGCATCGCGGGGAAGTGTGTTTCCCGTTAATCCAATGCCGCCCGATCGCCGGTAGGTTTCTCCTGCGAGCGCCATGACCAGCAGAAGACGCACCGGAATAGTGGCAGGAAGGATGGAAAAGGGATATTCTGGACGTTTCACGAGCCCGTCCCGGAACGGAAGATGAGAGCGGATCAACATGTCGGCGCTGTCTCCCATGTGTTTTATTACCGCGAAAGAACCGTACAGGGACTGCTTGTATTCATCGGTAAACGGCGGTGATGTTATACCGACAATGCGCGCGCCGTTTTTCCGGGCGATATCGGTGAATTCGCCGGTATCCGTCGCAAGGAGCATATCGCCGGATCGTATGGTTTCGGCCATGGGCAGAGAGCGGAGGTTGATGAAAATCCGCGGTAACCCGGGCATATCCTCGTTGAGATAACCGGGCTGTGCAGGAAATCCGGTATAGAGAAAACAGCGGTTTCTGGCGATCAGCGTATCCGCGGAAAGGTTCGCGGCGTCACGGATGGCTCCGGATTCGGTTCTTATGATAACGCTGAAAATCTTCATGAGAGCGTGAAGGTATGTTTCAGCCGACGAAGCGGGCGGTTTCCCGCATGACAGGCTGAGCTGATACAGCGGGAGAGCGGATGATGCCAGCATCTTTTTGAGGAATTCTCTTCTCGGGGATACGGTCACGTTATTATTTCTCCAGAGAATGATTTTCGTACCTCTGAAAGCAACAAATAATATATTTAATCATCGGGCGCGTGAAATATATATTTTTTTCTGAGCTCTCCTTATAGGGGATTCATCTCATTGCGCTTACATTTTACCTCGATTAAGCAGGGGCCTATACTCATAATCATGGATTAATCGGGATATTATTGCTCCGGTGATTATACAATGACATCATCGATAAAAACATGCGCTGAATATATACACGTTTTCTGTCCCCCCTTCGATAAGGAGGGATTACAGGGGGGATCTTCGTAACCTGTTGAGATACTTGATCCCCCTGTCCTTTGGACATCCCCCTTTTTAAGGGGGATTTTATGCAGAATCGAACGTATCTGTGATTTTTTAAATTGTCATGTATAAGTCGGTTGTTACATATTTAACCACCGGAGTATTAACCCTTCATACCGTTTCAAGGTTTCATTATCACGTTGTCTGGTACCGAATAATTGCGTATATTGAAATCGTTTATTCAATATACACAAGCAGATGAAGGATATATCTCATGCGTTTTCTCGTGACCGGCGGGGCAGGTTTTATAGGATCGAATATCGTTGAGACGCTTCTCGACGGGAATGCGGAAGTTGTCGTTCTCGATAATCTGTCGACAGGCAAAAAGGAAAATATCGAATCCTTTGAGAACAACCGGAATTTCACCTTTATCGAAGGCACCATAACCGATCAGAAAACGTGTGTCAGAGCGTGTGATGGCGCCGATTATGTGTTCCACGAAGCCGCGTTGTGCAGTGTTCCCCTCTCGATCGAAAAGCCCGAAGATACGTACGAGATAAATATCAAAGGTACCTCGAATGTTTTTCTTGCCGCCCGCGAGGCAGGAGTGAAACGGGTTGTTTGGGCTTCCTCGACCTCGGTGTACGGCAATCCGACAGTCCTTCCGAATGTGGAAACCATGCCTCTGTGCCCGCTGTCGCCATATGCGGCATCGAAAGCCGCCGGTGAGATGCTGGCCAGCGCGTACAGCGAGGTATACGGCATTCCGATAATCAGTCTCCGTTACTTCAATGTTTTCGGGAAACGTCAGGACCCGAATTCGTTTTATGCCGCCGTGGTTCCCCGTTTTATTTCACTGCTCATGAAGGGTAATGCCCCGACTATTTATGGCGATGGTTTGCAGACGAGGGATTTCGTTCATATCGAGAATGTCGTTCAGGCCAATATAAAAGCCGCGACCCAGTCAAAACCGGAAGCGTACGGCCGTGCCTTCAATATCGGCGGGGGAACGAAGATTTCCATCAATGAGCTGTACTCGATGATAGCGGAAGAGCTCGGTTGTGGCATTACACCGCAGTATAGTCCCGGACGGCCCGGTGAAGTCCGTGATTCCTTTGCCGATATCGGTGCGGCGCGCAGTGCTTTCGGGTACGACCCCGCTATCACCGTGAGGGAAGGATTAAAACGGGCACTTGTCTGGTATAAGGAACATCAGGATTGATTTCATGTTCAGGAGTATTCGTTTAGTTCTGTTGATAGTTATCAGCAGTTTTCTTGTTTTTTCCGATTGCGGGAAAAAAAATATACCGGTATTGCGGGTTGTGGATACCGAGAATAATAAACTGATTATTCTTTCCGGAGACAAAACCAAGCTCCATAAATTTTATGATGCGGATTTTGTGATTCTGGGCGGGGGGCTTGGCGGTATTGCCGCGGCGCTGTCCATCTGTTATTCGGGCCGTACAGCGATCCTTGTCGAGGAAACAGACCGAATCGCCGGGTGTTTCGCCTATCAGGATACCGGCTATTTTGCGGATAATGGTTTTATCGAGACCTCCGGATCTTCCAGAACATATCAGAAATTCCGATCAACAATCAAAGAGTGGTATGCGGAAAAGTCCCAGTCCCCTCCGGACCTTTTTCGTGATACATATCCCCTGCTGGGGGAATTCAGGACAAACGGACTCTGTTTTGAAACCGAAGCGGCGCTCGATGCTATCGACCGGATGCTCCAGGAACGGATCGATCACGGTAATCTCACAATAATCAAGCGTCACAAAGTGGCAAAGGTCATACGATTCAAAGACCGTATCACATCGCTTGTCGCAGTGGATCTCGACTCATTGACCGTAACTCAGTTTACGGGGTGGATGTTTGTCGATGCCACGAGAACCGGCGATCTTGTCCCCCTGCTCGGTCTTGATTATTCTTACGGCCGTGAAAGCAGGGCCGAAACTGACGAACCTCATGCAGCCGAAATCCCCGACAGTCTTTCCGCACAGGATGTGTTCTATTACACGAATACCCGGAATTCAAAGTCACACAGGAACGTTTCACGGTGTTCTGTAATCGATCTTCAGCGCAATCCGGGAGCAGCCGATATCATGGTAGCTGTGGTTATCCACAAAGAGCCCCGACGAATCAAGGGTCTCAAGCGTGTTTTCGAACAGGATATTTCCGCTCAGTTTCATGAGGGACCACGCGCCCGTTTTTTCCACGATTCCGTAGGCATCGGATATCAGCCAATACTTATCCCCAATGCGAATTCAGGTTCGGAGCCGCTCATAGTACAGACGAAACCGTTCCAGATCCCGCTCGGGGCACTGGTAACAAAGAGTTGTTCGAATTATCTTGCAGGAGGGGGGAATATAAGCACATCTTATGTTGCCGGTACCGCTTACGGCTCGCCGTCCGTTGAATGGGCTATCGGAGAGGCAGCCGGAGAAGCGGCAGCATACTGCGCAGGCTTGAAAATCAACACCATAACGCTTGCAACTGACCGGAAACACACTCACGGCCTCCAGGAATGGCTCGTGATAAAGCGCGGCGCACCCATTTACTGGTACGATGATGTGGCTCCCGACGACAAGGATTTCAAAGAGGCCCAGTTAAGGCCGTTCAGAGACCCGGACTATGCCCGAACTTCTCAAACTCTCCACTATCACGGCGAATAACGAGTGTATTAGATAATTTCCGGTTTTTAGATTTTCTATCGCACATCAAGGATTACAGATATATGGGAGAGATACGACCGGTTACCCAAGGCGCGCTCATTGTCGGTATCACCTTCACAGATGAGTGTAAAATTGAAAATTCCATGAATAAACTCGTCGAAAAATATGGGCCGGTCGCCTTCATGAGCGATGTGTTCGATTTTACCATGACCGATTACTATACTGCCGAAATGGGAGAAAACCTGAAAAAGCGTTTCTGCTGTTTCGAGCGCCCGATCGGGCTTGAATCCCTCCCGGATATCAAGCTCTTCACCAATGCCATTGAAACGGAGTATGCCCGGAGTGACGGTGAACGTCTCCTGCGTACGGTCAACATCGATCCGGGGTATGTCATCCTGTCGAAACTCGTGCTCGCCACCACCAAAGACTACAGCCACCGTATCTATATAGGGCGTGGAATATATGCCGAGGTTACGCTCCGGTTTTTAAAGGATTCGTTCGCACCGCTCGATCATACATATCCCGACTATCAGACTCCGCTTGCCATAGGATTCTTCAACGAGGTCCGCGATTTTTTAAAAAGGAACAGGTATCGATGGATGACCGGGAACGAATCGAGTATTTGAAAAAGAGTATCCGTGAGCACGATCACCGGTATTATGTGCTGGCGGAACCGGAGATCACGGATAAAGCATACGACATGCTCCTCAAGGAGCTTGAAGAGCTCGAATGTCAGTATCCCGGGCTGAAAACGCCCGACAGCCCGACCATGAGGGTCGGAAGCGATCTCGCGAAAGAGTTCCCCTCCCGCACCCATACATCCCCCATGCTCAGCATCGCCAACACGTACAGCGAGGAAGAGGTCATCGAGTTCGACCGCCGTGTCCGGTCGCTTCTCCCCGGCGAGGAGATCATGTACACGTGCGAGCTCAAGATAGACGGCGTTGCGCTGTCTCTGCACTACGAGGGCGGTGTGCTTCGGACCGGTGTGACCCGCGGCGATGGAGTGACCGGCGAAGACATCACCCCCAATGTGAAAACCATCCGCGCCATTCCGCTGAAAATCCTTGATTTCAGTGAAAACTGTGAGGTCCGCGGCGAAGTCTATCTCGAACGCGAGGCGGTAAATTTCATGAATATCGGCCGTGAGGAAGCAGGCGAAAAACTGTTCGCCAATCCGCGCAACGCCGCTGCCGGCTCGCTCAAACTCCAGGACCCGAGAATAGTCGCCCGTCGCCCGCTCAAGTTTTTTGCATATTGGCTTGCGATACCGGGAGGAAGGCTGGACAGCCAGTGGGAGCGGCTCGATATGCTTTCACGGTTCGGGTTTCCGGTCAACGGGAACCGGAGACGGTGCGCTTCAATCGAGGATATCATGGAATTCGCCGGGGAAATGGAGCGGAAGCGCGACACGCTCCCCTATGACATCGACGGCATCGTGATCAAGGTCGATTCAATCGATCAGTTCGACCGTCTCGGCACGACGGCTAAAAGCCCCCGCGGCGTCGTTGCGTACAAATTTCAGGCCCGCCAGGCGGAGACTGTTCTTGAGGACATTATCGCACAGGTGGGCCGGACCGGGACAGTCACCCCGGTGGCTGTGCTGAGGCCGGTGCTGCTTGCGGGCTCGACCATCAGCCGGGCGACCCTTCATAACGAGCAGGAAATCGCCCGCAAGGATATACGGGTCGGCGATACGGTCATCATCGAGAAGGGCGGCGATGTCATTCCGAAAGTGGTGAGCGTTGTGGCCGAGAAACGTCCCCCCGGTACGAAACCTTATCGTCTGCCGGATGTCTGCCCTGAATGCTCGTCACCGCTTGTGCGCGATGAACGCGAGGTCGCAGTGCGCTGTGTCAACGCATCCTGTCCCGCGATGGTCGAGGGACGAATCCTGCATTTTGCTTCGCGCGAGGCGATGAATATCGAGGGTCTGGGGCCGTCCCTCGTCACACAGCTTGTCCAGAGCGGACTTGCCGGTAATTATGCCGATCTCTACACGCTTACCCGCGAGAAACTCGCCGCGCTCGAACGCATGGGGGACAAAAGCGCCGATAATATCATTGCCGCGCTCGGAGAAAGCAGGAAAAAAGACCTCTGGAACCTTATCTACGGGCTCGGCATACGGCATGTCGGCGCCGGTTCCGCCCGTGTTCTGGCGGAGCAGTTCGGATCGCTCGATGAGCTCATGGCCGCCGACAGGGAAAAGCTCGAATCGGTCGAGGATATCGGACCGGTTGTCGCCGAAAGCATTCGTGCGTTTTTCGACAACGATGAAAACCGGTTGACGGTCGAGCGGCTGAAATCGTACGGACTTCGCATTGAGACCGACCGACGCGAACGTATCGCCGATGATTTTTTCGCCGGTAAAACGTTTGTGCTTACCGGTACGCTCGGTTCGATGTCGCGAAACGAGGCTTCGGATTTAATCCGTGAGCGGGGTGGGAATGTATCGTCCTCGGTTTCGAAAAATACCGATTATGTGTTGTTCGGTTCCGACCCCGGATCGAAATATGACAAGGCAAGAGAGCTCGGTGTTACCCTCCTGGGCGAGGAGGAATTCAGGGTACGTCTCAAGCAGTAAAAGTCGATGATTACCATTCGGCACGTTTTGTGATGTATGAAAATACCCATGAAATTTTTGAACTGATAAAAAGCTGATTCACATCAACCTTTCCATCATTGCCTCATGCATATAACCAGAAGTTATATTTTTTGTTGCCTTTTCTATCCGTTTTTAGTATATAATTTTGTTCATATTTTATCACTTGATGCCATTTAAATAATATCGCGGTACACAATAGGATGCCTTGATGGATACTATGGCGGATCATGATACACCGAACTATGCGGCGGGACAGTGTGTACATGTACCCCTCGTAAGGCGTATAGGGGCATATATTGCCGCCTCGCTGGCAGTGGACAGCCTCGTTTTATATCTGGGATACCCCGTATTGATGCAGGGTAATCACCGTTATTCGGAAACTCTTTATTTTATAGCTCCGATACTGCTTCTGGGCGCCCTGCTCGTGAAATGGCAGAGGGAAATGGCAAGGGGGAAACGGCCATGGTTTGTCGCTGTTAAACCATATATATTCATGGGTATTCTGCTTGTCGTAACCGTTCTCCCGGTTGTATGGACCTTTCTGCATCGGCCAGTCAAACCCCGCGGTTCCCTGTCTTTTATAAAAATCTATGAATTCAGGTGGTTTTTCATGTTGTATCTCTCGCTCTGGTGGTGCGACGGTTTTGATTTAAAAATAAATCAGATAATATCCGGTATACTTTCCTGGAGATTATACGAAGTAATTTACGTATACTTTGGTACTGTAACCATGGCGATGGCAACACGGCCGGATACAATAATGGGTGCCGTACTGGGCATATTTCACCATACTGTCAAGGTATGGCTCGGCATATTGATATTTGATGAAGCGGGAATGGGGGCTGTAGCGATAGTCCTGTATGTAGTGCTTTCACTCGTAATACAATACCTCAACAGAATATTTGCCAAACCGCTCAGGACTGTATGACCGGCCTCTCCGGGGGAAAGGGAGATGGATACCGTGACATCCGGGAGCGGATAGTATACCATATCGTTCGGTATTTGCGGATACCATATCCATTATTACCTTTTCATCTGGGGAGATAGCACCATGAAAACGCTCTGCGGGTTAATTGGAATTTTAGCATGCGCGATGTCAGTTTCATTCACGGGTGTCGTAGCCGCCCAGCAGTCAGCCGGTGCAGCGGCGAAGCTGCCGGTCAGGTATGAGGAGCTGACAGCGCCGGATTTTATAAAGGCTGTTGAAAAATCGGGCATGACCTGTATCATTCCTATCGGCATCCTGGAAAAGCACGGTCCCCATCTGCCACTCGGAACGGACCTGCTTGATTGCAGGGAAGTATCGGTGCGTGCAGCCGAAAAGGAATATACCATTATTTACCCGCAGTATTATTTCGGCCAGATATACGAGGCGAAACATCAGCCCGGAACTATCGCATACAGTCCCCAGCTTGTCTGGAATATGCTGCAGGAAACGTGCGACGAGCTTGCCCGAAACGGGATTAAAAAGATAATCCTCGTGAACGGTCATGGCGGCAACAATTCTTTTCTCCCCTACTTCTGCCAGGCGCAGCTCGCAAGCCGCAAGGATTATGTTGTGGTCTGGTTCCGTCCCGCCGATGATCCCGAAGTGGAGAAAAAAGTGAACGCGCTCCGTAAAACCACAACAGGGGGACATGCCGATGAGAGCGAAACATCGACCATGCTCGTTCACCGGCCTGACCTGGTTCATGTGGACCGCGGCAGAGATCAGTCAGGCGAGGATTTAAACCGTCTCGGCTTGATTCCGTATGCGTACATGGGAATCTGGTGGTATGCGAAGTATCCGAATCATTATGCGGGGGACGGGAGCCACGCCGACCGTGCAATCGGAGAGCTGCTCATCAACAGCGAGGTCGACCAGCTTGTGAAGCTTATCAGGGTGCTCAAAACCGACGACAGCATTCTCAAGCTCCAGAATCAGTTCTTCGACGGTTCCGAACAGCCGCTTAAAACAAAGCAGTGACGGCGTATGGTCAGACGTATGGTTTTTTTTATCAGGTTTTATGGTGTTGACACTATGAATTGCCCGGTTAATATTTTTAACTCTTTTTGAGATTGCATTTCAGCGAGAATAATTGTGTATGAAAAAAATGACTGTACCCGCCATGCTTGTATGGATATCATGTATCACATATAGTCATGCTCAAACCGTGAATACCAGGGATTTTATCGATAAAGCCAGCATTTCCTATAAAACGAGCTTTACCATCGATGCCACGCTTGATATGTGGAACCGGATATTGAACAATCCCTATCTCATCGGCAAGCTGTGGGAGGTGTATGATTTTACACCGCGCTACAAGGTGAGCATGAAGGGCGCCGCTCTCCATGTCATCGATCCCACGGGGATCGAAGGTGACCTTTTCGTCATTCAGTCAGACGAAAACAACAAGGTTTTTTATGCCCGCGGGAAACTGAAAAACTGGGGTATACCCATATCATTGATGGGGAAAGTGCTTTTCCTGTTGAATTATACCGGTAATCAAAACTCCGTTTCGGTAACATTGAATATCTACGGCGAGGGAGGCGATAACATCGTTGCCAGCCTGCTGCTCAAGGCGGTGTCACCAATCCTGAGCCGGTATATCAACCGCAGGGTGACGAGCAACGTTCGTGATCTGAAAATAATAGTTGCCGACATTGTCAATAATCCCGATAAAATCCGTGTATCGCTCAACGGCGATATACTTGAGGATTTCAACCGGTTATACCATTGATACCGGTTATAAGGGAAAATTGATACCATGCACTGACACATCTGACAGAGGAGTGTATATGATGACCGAAATTAAATCCCTGACACGGAGGACGTTTCTCAAAGGCGCCTCCACGGCCGGTATTGCATCCGCAGTTTTGGGCGCCGGTCACAGTACCGGTGCGCAGGCCGCTGAAAAATCCGTGCTCAAATTCGGAGGGTTTACCAAAACATTCCAGAGCCTTGGACTCAATTACGAGGAGACCGCCGAGGCTGCTGCGGAAGTCGGATGGGACGGCATCGAATGCCCTGTCCGCCCGGAAGGACATGTCCTTCCGGAACGGGTTGAGGATGACCTCCCCAGGATGGTCGAGGCGCTCGGAAAAAGGAAACTTGAACTGCTCATCATGGCGACCGCAATCCGTAATCCCGATGAACAGTATACGGAGCGAATTCTCCGGACCGCGAGCAAGCTCGGAATCAGGTACTATCGCTGCGGGTGGTGGCAGTACAGGGACGATGCCGCTATTCAGGATCAGCTCGCGGAAATCAAGCCGCAGCTCCGTGACCTCGCACAGCTCAACAAGGAACTTGGGATGTGCGGCCTCTACCAGAATCATTCGGGCCGGAATATGGTCGGCGCCGCTGTCTGGGATGTGTATGAGATCATCCGGGACCTCGATCCACGGTATCTCGCCTCGCATTTCGATATCGGTCATGCCACGGTGGAGGGCGGATTGTCCTGGCGCACGCAGTACCGGCTTATTCAGTCGCACATCGGAGCGGTGATTGTCAAGGATTTCACCTGGGAATGTACTCCCGGGAAAGGCGGGACAGTCGACTGGTGTCTCCTCGGAAAGGGAATGGTCAGCGCCGAATTTTTCACCATGCTGAAAAAGTCAGGGTATCAGGCTCCCATCACCCAGCATTTTGAGTATCCCATACCGGGTGACTCGAAAGCCGAACAGCTTAAAAACCATATCCGCGACCTGAAGGAAGACAACCGTGTCCTGCGAGCGCTCATGGGGACATGAAATAATTTCTGATAATTCAACGAGTGCATAAAACTTACGAATGAGACGATTGTACACGTTTGAGTGTCATTCCCGTGACAACGGGAATCCATTATCTCATGCGCATGACACAGTGAAGGTAATACTGGATTCTCAATTCACTTCGTTCTTGGGAATGACGATTCTTGTACAATACTGTAGAAGCATGGTGAAAAATACCGTTTTCGGGGATACAGGCTGTCAAGAGTCGGCATAAAGTTCCAATTTACATGCTTTTGACAGCGAACAATTAATACATTTCATTATCGGACGTGTGAAAAAGAGACTTTTTCACCGCCCTCCTCATTGAATAACCCAATGTAATTTAAAATATATGTATGGTTGTTCTGAACGAAAGAGGGGACGCTGCGATGATATTGAGAGTTTTTTATCGGCGTATCGTACGGTTACTGATGACAGCGGGAACCATCGCGATGTATGCCGTTACCACAGGCAAACCGGCTTGTGGACTTGAGACGGCATCGTTTCAATCGGCGAAACCGGTCTGGCCGGAAGGACGTGACCGTGAAAAGAATCTTACAGTCGGCTTCCGCGCCGCATTCCCACAATCAGATGCCAGGAACATCATGCTGCGGGTTGCCGGTTCGACGATTTACCGCATCTATCTGAACGGCAGGTTTGTCGGTCATGGCCCGGCGAGAGGTCCGCATGGTTTTTACCGGGTCGATGAATGGAATCTGAGCGGGCTGGCGACTGCGCCGCAAAACCTGCTCGCTATCGAGGTTGCGGGATACAATGTGAACAGCTACTATCTCCTCGACCAGCCTTCCTTTCTTCAGGCAGAGATAATTGCGGACGGAAAGGTTGTCGCATCCACGGGCGGCGGAGGTACGCCGTTCGATGCCTGCATACCCGGGAGACGGCTGCAGAAGGTTCAGCGGTTCAGTTTTCAGCGCCCTTTTATCGAATATTACCGGCTCGGGGAGGGATATAACCGGTGGCTGACCGATGTTTCGGCGCCTGTGGAGCGAGTGGCATGTGCTGTTCTTCCGGCGAAGAACCTGATTCCGCGGCGGGTTTCGTACCCGCGCTTCCGGCTCCGTCAGCCCTCGCAGTATGTGTCGCAGGGACAGCTCGAACGTGATGTGCCGGTTGAAAAGCTCAGGAAAGACCGGGCGCTGACAGACATCAGCACCAAACTGAAGGGATATGAGGAAAGCGAACTTGAAATTATTCCGTCGATCGAGCTTCAAAAAATTCGCACGGTCTCCATGCGGCAGATAGACGATTCATATAATCCGGATACACCGGTCAGGCTCGGGGATAATTCATGCGCCATTTTCGATTTCGGCACCAACCTTACCGGATTCATCGGGATGCGGATCGGGTGCGCGAAGGCAGCGAAACTGTATGTGACTTTCGACGAGATTCTGTCCGATGGCGATGTCGATTTCAAACGGCTCGGCTGTGTCAATGCAATAGGGTACGAGCTGGAACCGGGACTCTACAGCCTTGAATCCTTTGAACCTTATACGTTCCGTTATCTCAAGCTCAACGTGGTCTCTGGTTCGTGCGAGGCCGGAGGGCTTTACCTGCGCGAGCTCGCCAATCCCGAATCCGACGGCGCTTTTTTTGCCTGCAGCGATCCCCGTCTCAATACAATCTTTGAAGCAGCGCGCGAAACATTCCGCCAGAACGCGGTCGATATATTCATGGACTGTCCCTCGCGTGAGCGGGCGGGCTGGCTCTGCGACAGCTTCTTCACCTCGAGGGTGGCGTTCGATCTGTGCGGCAATGCGACCATCGAAAAGAATTTTTACGAGAATTTCCTTCTCCCGAAGTCCTTCGAGTACATGCCGGACGGGATGCTTCCCATGTGTTACCCGGCCGACCACAACGACGGTGTCTTTATCCCCAACTGGGCGCTGTGGTTTGTCGTCGAACTCGAAGAATATCAGGCCCGCAGCGGCGACCGTGAGCTCGTGGACGCCCTCAAACCGAAAGTGTTGGCGCTTTTCGACTATTTCACACGGTTCAGAAACGGTGACGGTCTGCTCGAGAATCTGGAAAACTGGATATTTGTCGAATGGTCTGCGGCCAATCAATTCGTCCGGGATGTCAACTACCCGTCCAACATGCTCTATGCCGCAGCGCTGTCCGCCGCCGGCAGAATGTACGATATGCCCGGACTTGCCTCTCAGGCTGAGCAGATTCGCGAAGTGATACGGCGTCAGTCGTTCGACGGGCGTTTTTTCGTCGACAACGCTGTGAGAAAGGACGGCAAACTCGCTGTTACCGGTAACCGCACCGAGGTCTGCCAATACTATGCCTTTTTCTTCGATGTCGCCGCTCCCGAAAAGAATGAAGGTCTCTGGCGCATGCTGACCACGGAATTCGGGCCGGATCGCGCAAAAAAAGGTGCATATCCCGATATCCATCCCGCAAACGCTTTCATAGGCAATTACCTCCGTATCGAGCTCTTGAGCCGTTACGGCCTCTGCGGGCAGGAGAAGGACGAACTGGCGGGATACTTCCTCTATATGGCGGAAAAGACCGGGACACTCTGGGAGAATATTGGAACGACTGCAAGCTGCAACCATGGTTTCGCATCGCATGTTTCCCACTGTCTCTACCGTGACATTCTCGGTGTATACCGTATCGATACGCAGAACAAACGCGTGAACCTCCGTTTCTGCGATACAGGACTGGAGTGGTGCGAGGGACGGATGCCTGTTCCCGGTGGCGATGTGAATGTGTCGTGGGCGAAGGAAGGCGAGAGCATCAGGTACAGCATCGATGTTCCTGCCGGATATACCGTTACGGTGGAAAATCTGAGCGGGAAAACGCTCGTCCGGCGGTGATGATCGCCGAATCCGCGCGATTCCGTGAAGAGGAAGAAAGAAGCTGCGCACAGGAGAACCATTCCCATGAACCGACTTTTATGTTATGGCATACTTATACCGGTGGTATTTGCTCTGACCGCTGCCGGGTGCGGAAAATCCGAGAAAAGCTCCCAAAAACCGGCGAAGAAAGAAACCATAACCATTGCGGTCATTCCGAAGGGCACGATCCATGAATTCTGGAAAACCATTCACGCTGGCGCGCTCGATGCAGCCCGTGACACCGGAGTGGAAATAATCTGGAAAGGTCCGCTCAGGGAAGACGACCGTGAGGAGCAGCTCCAGATTGTCGAGACGTTCATTTCATCCGGGGTGAGCGCCATTGTCATCGCTCCCCTCGATGACCGTTCACTCATAAAACCGGTCGCAGAGGCGCAGCGTCTGGGAATCCCGACCATTGTCATCGACTCCGACCTCCAGGGCGATTTTCATGCCGCATTTGTCGCGACCGACAACTACCGCGGCGGTGTGCTTGCCGCCGAACGTGTCGGCGAACTCCTGAACGGCGCCGGAAAAATCATTGTGCTCCGCTACCAGGAGGGAAGCGCTTCCAACACCAACCGTGAAGAGGGATTTCTCGATACCATGCGCTCGAAATTCCCTTCCATCGAGATTCTCTCGGACAACCAGTATGCGGGAGTGACAACTGAATCCGCTTACCGTCTGAGCGAGAACCTTCTCAACCGTTTCAAGGAAGTGGATGCGATATTCGCTCCCAACGAGCCGGTGACATTCGGCTGCCTGCGGGCACTCCAGGCCCGGGGACTCGCTCATACAATCAAACTCGTCGGATTCGATGCATCCGAGAAACTCACCGAAGCGCTCGGAAAAGGCGAGATTGAAGGGCTGGTACTTCAGGATCCGTTTAAAATCGGCTCTGTCGGTGTCAGAACAGCGGTCGCTGTTCTCCGTGGGGAGAAAGTTGAAAAACGCATCGATACGGGCGTTGTTCTTGCCACTCCCGCGAACATGAACGAGCCTGAAATCAACACTCTCCTGCACCCTGTGACGGTACAATGAATGGTTTGAATAAAAAAGGCACAAGGCATAAGGAAAAAAATATGATTGAAGCAAATTACATGGAATACAACAGAGAATGACAATACATAACAAAACTATAATAAAGGAGATACATTCATGAATACGCTTTCACTCGCTTCGGCGGCTCTCGACCGGGGCAAAGGAATCGTGCGGCTCGCCCCGACCTGGGTACCCCGTTCTTTCTGCATCCCGGGACGAAGAATAAAACTGCACCCCGATGATTACTACGCTTTCGGCGGAGAACGGGGGGGAATCGACGAACGATGGTTTTCCTCGACTACGCCTGCCGACAACGGCCCGCTGACAAGCCCGAACGAAGGCCTGAGCTCTATCGTTTTCGAGGACGGCCCGCGTATCGAAAAAGTGCTGTTCCGTGATGCGGTCGACGGGCTGAAAGGTTCTCTTCTTGGTGACCGTATCTGGAAAAAGCACGGATGCTGGCCCATGTATTCGAAATTTTTCGACAATAAAAAGGCGCTTCCCCATCACATCCATCACCGTGACGAACACGCGGCCCTGACAAACCAGATGGGCAAACCGGAAGCGTATTATTTTCCCCCGCAGGTCAATAATCACAGCGGCGATTTCCCGTATACCTTTTTCGGGCTCGAACCCGGCACGACTAGGGAACAGGTCCGGCAGTGCCTCATGGACTTCACCAAGGGCGACAACCGGATTACCAGCCTCTCACGGGCATATGTCCTCGAGGTCGGCACCGGCTGGGATGTTCCGCCGGGAGTTCTTCATGCTCCGGGGAGCCTCTGCACGTACGAGCCGCAGAAGGCATCGGATGTTTTTTCCATGTACCAGTCCCTCACCGGTGACCAGGTGGTCTCCGAGGAGCTTCTCTGGAAAGACACGCCTTCCGATAAAAAAGGCGACATCGACTTTCTGCTCGATATCGTCGACTGGGACCTGAACCTCGATCCCAATTTTAAGGAGCACCGTTTCATGCGCCCGCTTCCGGCGCGGCCGATGGAGGAAATGGAGGCCCAGGGATACCGTGAAATGTGGATTTCTTACCGGTCGGACGCATTCAGTGCACGGGAACTGACTGTCCTTCCGGGGCGAACAGTGACGATCAAAGACAGCGCGGCGTATGGCCTGATAATGATGCAGGGGCATGGAACGATGGGTGTATGGGACATCGAAACACCCGCATTGATACGGTTCGGTCAGCTGACTCACGACGAATACTTCGTGTGTGAGGAGGCGGCCCGCGAAGGGGTAACTATTACCAATCCGTCCGCCACCGACCCCATAGTGATGCTCAAGCATTTCGGGCCCGGAAATCCGGATCTTCGCATGTAACGGGACAAACATCGGAACCAGAGAAAAAAATAAACCGGCTCCATGATTGTTTAAAAAAGCAGGAAAAGGAGTGGTTGTCATGGCTGGAACACAATCGAGAAGGGGATTCATGAAGGCTTCTGCCCTCACGGTTTCTGCGGGGTCATTGCTCGCCGCTGCACCGTGTCATGGCGCTCCCGAGGAGAAAAGCGCGGGTGAACCGCTGCATCTCGGCCTCGTTACCTATAATCTGGCGAAATCGTGGGATATCGATACGATCATCAAAAACTGCACGGAGACAAAATTCGAAGCGGTCGAGCTCCGTACCACCCATGCACACAAGGTCGAGGTCGATCTGACCGCGGCGCAGCGCAGGGAAGTACGAAAGAAATTCGAGGATTCGCCGGTTGTTCTCGCGAGCCTCGGAAGCGCTTTCGAGTTCGATTCACCCGACCCGGATGTGCTGAAAAAGAATATCGACGGTACGAAAGAGTATATCTTGCTCGCCCAAGATGTCGCCGCCGCCGGGGTCAAGGTGCGGCCCAACAACCTCCATGTCGGTGAGGGTATCCCCGAAGAAAAAACGCTCGAACAGATCGGGAAGTCGTTCCGCGAGGTGAGCGAATTCGCCGGAAACCACGGCGTCGAAATCCGTGTCGAGGTTCATGGAACCGAAACAAGCCGTGTGCCGAGAATCAGAAAGATGCTCAATTATGCGGACAGCGGCAACTGCTTTATCTGCTGGAACTCGAACCAGTCCGACCTGCTCGACGGCGGCCTGGAAGACAACTTCAACCTCCTCAGGGATAAGATACATTTCGTCCACATGCGCGACCTCTTTCTGGAAGAATATCCCTTCCGGAAACTATTCACGCTCCTGCGGGGAAACGGTTACCGGGGATACTGCTGTGCGGAAATACCGGAAAGCACCGACCCGATCCGTGTCATGCACTACTACCGGGCGCTGTTTCTTGCGTATCAGGATGTTCTGTAATGAAAATCTTCATATAACCACGAAGACACGAAGACACGAAGACACGATAGATGAGAAAAGATTAATTCATGGTGCATCATTATAAAGGTTTTTACCCCTTTTAAACGCAACCTAGTATTATCAATTCTTCGTGCCTTTGTGCCTTTGTGGTTATTGCTCCGGCGAATAAATAATGATACTCATATCAGGAATAGATACCGAAACAAGTTCGGCATGACGTCATCCAATGTCACTGTTTAATTACCAAAGCAATAATTCCGAACCGTTCCCCGCATCATGAACCATCTTGGCTGAGGAAGCTCAGCGCCGCGGAAGCAAGCACGCTCACACCCACCGCTATCGACCGCTCGTCCACATCGAAGCGATCGTTATGGAGCGGGAACCGTATACCTTTCTCGTCGTTCGCAACTCCGAGTTTCAGGTAGTGACCCGGTACCCTGTCGGTGAAGTGAGAGAAGTCTTCCGCCGTCATGGGACATTTCTTCTGGACGATGACGTTCTCCGGGCCGAGAACGGACGCTGCGGCATCGGAAATTATGGTGTCGAGGTACTGATCGTTCACAACGGGAGGGTAGAAATCGTCAATGATGAGCTCGCCTTTTAGGTCGAGTATACGGGCGATGCCGTCCACGGCGTCCTTCATGAGGCCGTTGATGTACTCCATCGATTCCTTCGAGAGTGTCCTGACCGTTCCGGTAAGACTGATTTTCCCGCCGATGACGGACTGGATGTTTCCGCCCTCGATATTGTTGATTATGAGGGCATACGATTCGGCAGGGTCTGTCCGCCGTGAGGTTATGTGGTAGAAATCGTTGATTACATACGCCGCGCCGAGCATGGTGTCCCTTCCCTTCTGCGGCGTAGCGCCATGAGCCTGCTGACCGTTCAGAACGACCTGGAATGCTTCGGCGGCGGCCATCGCGGGACCCGGTCCAACGCCGACCTGCCCGGCATCGAGATCGGGCCAGCAGTGAAGGGACAGAATCGCATCCATGCGGGGAGATTCGAGCACGCCGTCATCGATCATCTTCAGCGATCCGCAGCGCTGTTTGTACGGATTCTCCTCGGAGGGCTGGAAAATGAATTTAACCGTTCCCCTGAACCTGTCTTTCATGCGTGCGAGAATGCGCGCAACGCCGATAACCACCGTGGTGTGGACATCGTGTCCGCACGCATGCATCGCGCCGTCGTTCTGGGAACGATAGGGAACATCGCTCTTTTCCTGTGTAGGGAGAGCGTCCATATCGCACCGTATACCGAGCACCTTCCCTTCCCCGAGGCCGCCTTTGAGGAGTCCCACAACGCCTGTTTTACCGACTCCGGTCTGTACGTCGATGCCGAGGTTCCTCAGGTTGTCTGCGGCTATCTTCGCTGTCCGAACCTCCGTGAACCTGACTTCGGGATGAGCATGGATGTCGCGTCTGATGGCGATGAGATCATCGAGCATACGTTCGGCCTGTTCGCGTATCTGCCGGAATGATCCCGCAAGCTGATCGTCGATTGGTTTATTCATGATAGATACTCCCGGTTGTGGTGACGGCTCGAAGCCGAGATGCTATTATTTAACGAGCGTCCGGAGCGCCTTGAGAATGTAATGGACTTCCTCGACCGTGTTGTAGTGCACGAAGCTCGCTCTCACGGGGTAATGAAGATTGAAGAAATCCTCGGATTTCGACCAGTACAGGATCGACCGGATGGCGATATTGTAATCATCGACAAGACGGCGCTCGACCGCGCTGCCTTCCAATCCCTCGATACTGAACGCAAACGTGGGGTCGCGTTCATCGAGCCTGTTTACATCACCGAGGCCGTAAAAACTGACTCCGGGAATATCCGGAAGCCCCGGAACATCGTCGAATCCGGTCAGTACAGCCCGTGAAATCTCTTTCTCGTACGAGTCGATGGCATCCATCCCCATCATGACCGACCGCACCCGCCCGGAATATCCGGCAAACTTGCCGGTATAGCGATCCTTGACTCGGTCGCCGAGCCATGCGAAGTAATCGACGACCGCTGTGATTGCCGCCAGCTTGCCGTGGTCAGGAGTGCCCCAGCTCCACTTGCCGCGTGGATGGCCGTGGTCTTTTCCCGAGGAATAGGGGCGCATGGATTCGAGGTGTTCCTGTTTGCCGAACATGAAGCCCGAATATTTGGGCGCAAAGCTTTTGTATGCCGTAATGACGAGGAAATCGCACCCGATATCGCGGACATTCATGTGCCCGTGTGCCGCATGATGGACACCGTCGATGACATAGTATGCGCCGGCATCACGGGCGATAGTCCCGATTTCTTTGAGCGGGCTTTTCGATCCGAGAAGGTTGGAGGCGGCGGACACGGTGATCACTTTTGTATTCTCGTCCACAAGACTCCGCAGATGATCCATGTCAAGAGTACCGTCCTCATGAAGGTGAGCGAAGCGGACTTCCTTGATTTTTCCGCGCTCGACAAGCTCCAGCCATGGATTGACGTTGGCGAGGTGTTCGTAGTAGGTGGTGACCACGTTATGCCGCTTCTCGCACTCGTTTCCGAGGGCATAGCTGATCTGAAAGAGCAGGCTTGTTGCCGTCTGACCCATGACTATGGTATCGGGGGAACCGGCGTTGAAGAGGTCGGAAACAGCCTTGTATCCTTCGGACTGGATTTCATCCACTTTTCTGCATTCGGGGAACGCGGGCCCGAAGCTGCTGCTGAATTCAAGCGAAGCATGATACTGGGCATCCGCGGCGCGTTTGAGAATCAGGGTACCGGGGCCGTTATCGACAAAGACCCGTTTTTTCCCCCACGGGTCGGTATGTGCATAAGGAAACTCCTGTTCGATTTCCTTCAAAAGTTCAGGGTCAAAAACCATTAGCGTGCTTCTCCTTCTGAGTGTGGATGCATTACTGTGATAATTTCTTTTCTGTTTGAATTGTCCGGTAAAAACAATCTTGTTTGCTTTCGGGTATGGTATCCTTTTCAGGGATGCCCAATGTGCTCAATATACATTATACTGTGCTTCGTATCAAAATGAAATCCGGTGCCAATATGGGTGAAACACAGTACGGATGACAGTGACCCGTATAACCCGGAAATAATTCTTCGGTCATGTTTTTTTTCTGGTATTCTTGAATATTTTTAGATACCATATAAAACTTACCCATGGTGCGAATCCTGTGCCATGTGTACGGCGATAAAACCGCAAGCAAGCCGACATTAAATAATTTCTTAAACCACAGAATCAGAGACTGAAGGAGTCGCCATGCCCAGACGCAACGATTTGAAAAAAATTCTGATTATCGGTTCCGGCCCCATTATCATCGGCCAGGCATGTGAGTTTGATTATTCCGGCACACAGGCATGCAAGGCGCTGCGGGAGGAAGGATACTCGATCGTCCTGGTCAATTCGAATCCCGCCACGATTATGACCGATCCCGGGATGGCCGACAGAACCTATATCGAGCCCCTGACTGTCGAAAGCCTTGAAAGGATCATCGAAAAGGAACGTCCGGACGGACTCCTGCCGAACCTCGGCGGTCAGACGGGATTGAATCTTGCGTCGAGCCTCTTTAAAGCTGGTATCCTTGACCGTTACGGAGTGGAGGTTATCGGTGTAAAAGCCGATGCCATCGAGCGAGGAGAGGACCGCATCGCCTTCAAGGAAACCATGCACAGACTTGGAATTCCCGTTCCCCGATCTGATCCGAGCCATTCCGTGGAAGAAGCGGAGAAAATTGCCGAGATGCTCGGCTATCCGGTCGTGTTGCGGCCCGCTTATACGCTCGGAGGCACGGGCGGCGGAATTGTATACAATGTGGAGGAACTTCGTACGGTCGTTACGCGCGGTCTCAATGCCAGTCTCGTGCACCAGGTTCTTGTCGAGGAATCCGTGCTCGGATGGGAGGAGCTGGAGCTCGAGGTCGTCCGCGATGTCAAAAACCAGAAGATCACCGTATGTTTTATCGAAAATATCGATGCCATGGGAGTTCACACCGGAGACAGCTTCTGTGTCGCGCCCATGCTCACCGTACCGGAGAAGCTGCAGAAACGGATGCAGGAGCTTTCCTACCGGATCGTCGATGCCATCGGCGTCGTGGGTGGGACGAACATCCAGTTTGCCCATAACCTCGAAGACGACAGGCTCGTGGTCATCGAGATCAATCCACGGACTTCACGGTCTTCCGCGCTTGCATCCAAAGCGACCGGCTTCCCGATTGCCCGCATATCGACAAAGCTTGCAGCGGGACTGACCATGGACGAGATTCCGTACTGGAAAGAGGGAACCCTCGAAAAGTATGAACCGAGCGGTGATTACGTCGTTGTCAAGTTCGCGCGGTGGGCTTTCGAAAAGTTTCCCAAGGCGAAGGACATGCTCGGAACCCAGATGAAAGCGGTCGGCGAGGTCATGAGTATCGGTAAAACCTTCAAGGAAGGATTCCAGAAATCGATCCGTTCACTGGAAATCGGCAGATATGGTCTCGGCGGGGCAAAGAATTTCAAGAGCCTTTCCCTCCAGGAGTTGAAAGAAAAACTCGTCAACCCAACGAGCGAGCGGGTGTTTCTCATGTATGAAGCGCTCCGCAAGGGTATGAGCGTCGAGGAACTCTATGCGTTGACGTATATCGGTCGCTGGTTCATTTCGGAGATGAAAGAGCTTGTCGAGTTCGAGGAGAAACTGCTGAAGTATTCATGGGAAAACCTTCCGGATGATGTACTCAGAGAAGCGAAGGAACTGAGCTTTGCCGACCGGTATCTCGCCCGGCTGTTTAACATCCCGGAGAAGACGGTGCGTGAAAAGAGGATCGCGCTCGGGAAAATCGCCCGTTATAAAGTCGTTCCCGTGAGCGGTGTCGAGAATGCGGCATATTACTACTCGACCTATAACGACGATGTCGATTCGGTTCCGGTGTCCAAGAACCGTAAGGTCATGATTCTGGGTGGCGGACCCAACAGGATAGGACAGGGAATAGAGTTCGATTATACCTGTGTTCATGCGGCGTTTGCTCTCCGCAACGAGGGATTCGAATCGATCATGGTCAATTGTAACCCGGAGACCGTTTCCACGGACTACGATACATCGAACAAGCTCTATTTCGAGCCGCTGACTGTCGAGGATGTTCTCGCCATTTACGAGAAGGAAAAACCTGAAGGCGTCATAGTCCAGTTCGGCGGCCAGACCCCGCTCAATATCGCCCAGGAGCTGAAGGATAACGGTGTCAGGATTCTCGGTACATCGCCCGAGAGCATCCGCATGGCCGAGGACAGGGAGTATTTCAGGGAACACATGATTACCCTCGGTGTTCTCCAGCCGGAAAGCGGGACGGCGCGGTCGCTCGAGGAAGCGCTCGTTCTTGCCGAGAAGATCGGCTATCCGCTCATGGTCCGCCCCTCGTTTGTGCTCGGCGGACGCGGCATGGAGGTAATCTACGATGAAACCATGCTGCGGAAGTATGTCCAGGAGGCCATCGAGATAACCCCCGAATACCCCATGCTCGTCGATCGGTTTCTCGAGGATGCAATCGAAGTCGAGGTCGATGCGCTTGCCGATGGCGAGGAAGTGTTCATACCCGCCGTTATGGAACATATCGAGCTTGCGGGGATACATTCCGGCGATTCGGCCTGCGCCATTCCATCGAGAACCATCAGTAAAAAGAATCTCGATACCATCGAGCAGTATACCGCTCTTATCGCCCGTGACCTCAATGTAGTCGGCATCATGAATATCCAGTATGCGATCTGCGAAGACAAGGTCTATATCCTGGAAGCCAACCCGCGGGCTTCACGGACTGTTCCTGTGGTGTCAAAGATAACGGGTATCACCCTTGCACACCGTGCGACCCAGATCATGCTCGGGAAGAAAATCAGGGACTTTCCCGACCTCAAAAAAGGGAAAATCCCCTATTTCGGCGTCAAGGAAGCGGTTTTCCCCTTCAACATGTTTCCCGAGGTCGATCCTCTGCTCGGTCCCGAAATGCGCGCGACAGGCGAGGTCATGGGCATCGCCGATTCGTTCGGCCTCGCTTTCTACAAAGCCGAGGAAGCAGCGGGCGCGCGGCTCCCGCTCGAGGGAAATGTGCTCATGACAGTCGCGGACAAGGATAAAAAGGCGCTCCTTCCCGTTGCCCGCCAGCTTGCTGAGATGGGCTTTACGATCTATGCGACGGAAAACACGAGCACCTATCTCAATGATAACTGTGTTCCCAACACAAGGATAAAGAAACTGCACGAGGGACGGCCCAATATCATGGATGCGATAAAAAACAACGACATCCATCTCATTATCAATACGCCCCTCGGCCGTTACAGTAAAGACGACGACAGTTTTATCCGGATGATGGCGATCCAGCAGAAACTGCCGTATGTGACTACCATCGCGGCAGCCCAGGCCAGCGTTAAAGGTATAGAGGCCATGAAGAAAGAAAAAACCGCTCCGAAACCGCTGCAGGATTATTACCTGAAGTAGTATGCAGGAACGGTGAAGTTTTTTTGGATGTAGATATCGTAGTAGGGGCAATTCACGAATTGCCCCTACTTCACGAGCGTCATCTTCCTTGTCCCGCTCAACCCGTTTGCCCGTATCATACAGATATACATTCCGCTCGGGAGCTGTCCGGCATCCCACCGTACCGTATGATTCCCCGCCTGTTCGATTCCTTCGCTGAGCACGGCGATTTTCTGGCCGAGCGTATTGAACACGGCAACCTCGATCCGTGATTTCCTCATCAGGGTGTAGGAAATGGTCGTCGAAGCGTTGAATGGATTGGGATAATTGCCCGTGAGTGTAAAGTCACGTGTCCGGGCGATATGTTCAGCAACAGCGGTTGGCTGACGTTCCTGGTAGAGCTTCCAGCTTCTTCCGGGTTTGTCGACCCTGAATGTCTCGATGGTGCGGCGGTCCGCCATGGTTACATAGCAGGTGCAGCCGTCCGGCCCCCCGAACGCGATATTGGAAGGACTTTTCCCCCTGAGCTTTATTTCGAGAAGCACTGTGCCATCGGGGGATACCTTTACCACAGTGCCCGTGCTGGTGCGGGTGATATAGAGATTGCCGTCCACATCGCACCGCATGCCGTCCATGCCGTAATCGGGAAATCCGATGAGCAGCCGTTTGTTCCCGATATCGCCGTTCGATGAAAGAGCGTACGCCCACACATTCCGCTGCCGGGATTCGTTGACATAGAGAATACGCTCGTCGGGGCTCACCTCGATACCGTTCGTCGTGCCCATGCCCGATTCGAGCAGGGTGACCGCACCGTCGGTATCGATGCGCCAGATGTTACCGGTCGAATTATTCCAGTCGGGGTCGCTCGCATAGAGGATGTCATTTGCCCCTATGGCGAGGTCGTTCGGCTGGTTCATGGATGGCTCGTGAGCATAAACGCTGACCTCACGGGTCTGCATGTCGATTTTAAGGACATTGTGGCCGGTGTAGTCGGCAATGAGCATGTGCCCCTGCGAGTCGAACCGGATGCCGTTGCCCGCGCTTCCGTCGGGGAGGGTTGCAAACAGGCTGCTTACGCCATCGGGAGTCACCATACCGATAGTTTCTTTCGCGCCGTAACTGACCGCATAGAGAATACCGTTGATGTCGCAGGCGGGACCCTCGATTCCGGAGGTAAACAGGCTTTCCTTGAGGAGGTCGGTGCTGATGTACAGTTCTTCATCAGCCGCTGAAGGTTTGAGGAGTTCCGCGTCCGAAACAGACGCCCGAAGCCCTGCGGCAGCCGCACATGAATAGAGAACACCATTTTTCATGGTGCGGAGAAACAGTCGCCGCGACAGAGGTTCAGTGTTTATAAGCACTTCCAATGACATCAAGTATCCTTTCAGGTATGGTTTCCACTATGTTTCCAATATAGCACCGGTATATTCCGATACAAAGTCTTTGTTGAACATGATATCCCGATTTCGACCGCTTAAAACTGCGGAAATGACCGGCATACATATAAAAGAATCATATTTTCCCTTGTTTTCGCCGATTCGCGTAAGCTTATTATAAAGATACGTAAAACCGGATTTTGAAACAATCAGCCAATTACACCACACAGCAATAAGGAGGGGGGGTTCCATGGAAAGATCGGGATCAGACCGCCGGGAATTCATGACCAGAGCCGGTTCCGCGGGAGCAGCGCTCGCGGCGCTCGGAGCTTCGAAGGTTCACGCCGCCGAGAAACCGAAAGAGTCCGGCGGATTGTTCAGGGTGGGATGCCTCAATGTGTACTCTTACTCGCATCTTATCGGTCTCTGGGGGCCGCTCATCAACGCCCGCAAGGGCGAAAAGGATACACCGTTCACCAATATGCGTATTACCCACTGCTGGGACATCGAACCCGACAGGGCAGAGGAGTTTGCAAAACTATACGGATGCGAGACGGTCAAGAACT